>JACCQS010000377.1 GCA_013814015.1 Geodermatophilaceae bacterium
ACCGCATTGCTGCTGGCCGTAACGAACCGCCACATGCCAAGCACCCTTACCTTCTTGGGCCTCGGCTTGGGAATTGGCGGCGTGGCGTTTCTCGGCAGCGACTCGGAGTTCAACGTTGGTCCCGGGATCATCTTGGCCGCGGCCGCTGCCCTCACCTGGAGCATAGGGTCGTGGTACACGGCCCACGTGGAGCTGCCGACCCAGGTGCTGTATGCGAGCGGTGTCAGCCACATGGTTTCCGGATCCGCCCTCCTGCTAATCTCAACAGCCTCGGGTGAGGTACCACAATTGGTCTCCGGGTCGATTTCGCAGGCCAGCTGGATCGCCCTGGCATACCTCACCTGCGTCTCGATGACCGGGTTCGCCGCATACTCATGGCTGCTTGTGAACGCTAACCCGCTGATGGCGACGACCCACGCGTTCGTCAATCCTGTTGTCGCCGCGCTGGTCGGCATCCTCGTTCTCGAAGAGAAGCTGCGACCTGCCGTGCTCGTTTCGGCCGCACTGGTCGGGGCTGGGGCGCTACTCGTTCTCTCGCGCGACGGACTGTCGGTTCGGCGCCGGCTGCGTCGCGCTGCGCTGCTCTCCCTGCCGGAAGAATGATCTGTGGTCCTCGACCATCCCGCCGCGTATGGCAGCTTCGGCGGGCCGCCATCCTGGGCTGAGCTGGAGCGGTTCTTCTTCCTAGACGACGCAGATCGGGGACAGGTGAAGGCCCGAAGGGCTGCGGGACCCAACCGCCGAAAGCCCTAGCGACGGGCTCGGCAGGGCCTCGGTGAGTGGGCGTCCCACAAAGGATCATCCACGGATCCCGTGTGGGCTCACGTCGGCGGTCTACCCGTCGGCTTGCAGGTCATGGGGGCCGCGGCACGCAGATTCCACCGTGCTCGCCGTGTGCAAGCCTTCCAGGAAAGGCGCGATCGGCAGAATCCGACGCGGTCCTAGTTGATCGTGCGTTGTCGGCACTCGGACCGGCGTTCGAAGCGTTGATCCAGACGAAGGGCGGCCGCTGGGCAAAGGCTTCGGGCCAATTCGTGTACGACGCTGAGCAGCTCATCAGGCTTGGTGGTCTCCAGCCCAGCGGCAGTAACTTCGGCGAGCTCGATCCAGCGACTCTTGAGTGGGCCCATGAGCGCGCGGCCCCGATCGGTCAAGTCCACCACTATTGCGCGTGCATCGGTGGTCGAGGGCTGTCGGGTGATGAGCCCTGCGATCTCCAGCTTGCGAACTAGCTGGCTGACTGTTGGTGGCTCGCACTCGCAACTGACTGCCAGCTCCGCTTGCTTGCGCGGGCCAAGGGTGTCCAGCTCCAGGAGCACGATCTCCTGTCCTGGGTACAGACCCAGATCGGCCAGCAGTGCGGCAGCCCGGGCGCGGTGCTTGAGAGCGACGATGCGGATCGTGCGGTTCAGCTCATCCGCGTACGCGAAGTCCATTGCCCCCTCCCAAGACCTTGACATCAGAAATAGTTAGGTACCTAAGATTAGGCGCCTAACTTCCAACCACTCTAGTCGGAGGCACGATGAGCAAGTCAAAGACAGTTCTTGTAGCCGGAGCGACCGGCAACCAGGGCGGAGCAGTCGCAAAAGCGCTGCTCGACCGCGGCGACCACGTTCGGGCCCTCACCCGCAGTCCCG
This sequence comes from Geodermatophilaceae bacterium, assembly GCA_013814015.1. Taxonomy (GTDB): domain Bacteria; phylum Actinomycetota; class Actinomycetes; order Mycobacteriales; family Geodermatophilaceae; genus JACCQS01. The sequence goes on from JACCQS010000377.1 coordinate 1,638, forward strand.
ACGGCCCGACCGCCAAGCGGCTGCGCAAGGCAGGCGCTGACATCATCACTGCCGACCTGGAGCAGCCGGCGTCCCTGCGTGGTCCAATCGAGGGAATCGATGCCGTCTTCGTCGTGAGCACGCCGTTCGAGACCGGCGTCGAAGCCGAGGTTCGCCAGGCAAGCAATCTGATCGACGCGGCCGTCGCTGCCGACGTGGCCCATGTCGTCTACAGCTCGGTGGCCAGCGCTGACCGTGGGACGGGCGTCCCCCACTTCGAGAGCAAGTGGGCCGTCGAGGAGCACCTGCGCTCGACGGGTGCCCCCAGCACGATCATCGCCCCGACGGCGTTTATGGAGATGCTGGTCTCCCCGTGGTCGTTGCCTGGCCTTGCCGCCGGTGGGCAGGTCGGATCGCCGATTCCGGCCCACGTCGCCACCCAGCGGATCGCGATGGCCGACATCGGCGCCTTCGCGGCCCTCGTCATTGGCGATTCGGATCACTTCGTCGGACAGCGCATCGAGCTCGCCGGCGACGAGTCCACCGGCACCGCGCTGGCCGCCTGTCTGTCTCGGCATGTCGGGCGCGACGTGGCCTACGTCGAGACCCCGATCAACCAAGCGGGCAGCGAGGATCTGGAGCTGATGCTCCGGTACTTGGCCGAGGTGGGCTACGCCGTGGACATCATGGCGCTGCACGCGAGCTACCCCGAAATCGGCTGGCACGATCTGGAGTCCTGGGCTAAGGCGCAGGATTGGAAGCTGCTCCTCGACGGTGGCAAGATCGGTGCTCGCTCGTGAGTCGAAGCACGATGGCTACGGCGCCGCCCTCCGCCGGGCCGCGCTGGGTTCTGCCGCTGCTGGCATCCACCCAGTTTGTGCTGATCCTGGACGCGGCCATTGTCATCGTGGCGATGCCGTCGATGGCACGCGATCTGGGCTTCACGCCGTCCGGCCTGTCGTGGGTCGCCAACGCCTACGTCCTCTTGTTCGGTGGCTTCCTGCTGCTGGGCGGCCGGGTCGGTGACCTGATCGGACGCCGCCGGACATTCATCCTCGGCGTGCTCGTCTTCGCGGCGGCCTCGCTCGCCGGCGCCCTTGCGCAGGAGCCGTTGTGGCTGGTGGCCGCACGTGCCGGTCAGGGATTGGCTGCCGCCTTCGTGTCGCCGTCGGCCCTGGCCCTCTTGCTGGTCTCCCTCGCCGAGGGTCCCGAACGTAACCGCGCGCTGGGAGTGTGGGGCGCCGTGGGGGCCACCGGCGGCGCGGTCGGCGGTCTGGTCGGCGGAACGCTGACCGAGTGGCTGGGCTGGGCGTCGGTCCTGTACGTCAACGTGCCGATCGGTCTGGCCGTCGCCTCCCTCGCTCCACGCGTGTTGCCAACGGGAGATCGGGGGACCGTTGACAGCGGCAAGTTCGACGTTGCGGGGGCGATGACGATCACCGCGGGCATCGGCGCCGGGATCTACGCCGTGGTGGACGCCGACGATGCGGGATGGGGATCGATGCAGACGCTGTGCCTACTGGCTGCAGCGGCCAGCCTGCTCGCCATGTTCGTGATCGTCGAGAAGCGGGCCAAGAATCCGCTGGTGCCGCTCGGAGTCTTCGCCGACCGAGGCTTCACGGTGGCAAACGGCGTGGCTGTGCTGAATACGATGGCAATGTTCCCGACCTTCTTCTTGCTCACCCTTTACCTGCAGGCAGTGCTCGGGTTCACCCCGCTTCAGGCCGGCCTGGGGTTTCTTCCGCTCAGCCTCGCGCTGCTCGTGGGCACGCTCAACGGCTCCCGTGCCGTCCAACGGTTCGGAGCGCGGACCACGATGGCCACAGCAGTCGCCACGACCGCAGTCGGACTGGCTTGGTTCGGGTTCCTTTCGGCCGGCGGATCGGTCCTCGCCGACGTCATCGGGCCCTCGATCTTGACCGGTCTGGGGGCCGGTGTGGCCTGGACCGCCTCATCGATCGCGGCGACTGGCGGATCGAGCGAGCGGGACGCGGGGCTGCGTTCTGGCGTCCTCATTGCTTCCCAGCAGGTGGGCGGCGCCATCGGACTGGGTGCGATCGTTGCGGTTGCGGCGAGCGTCTCCGGCGCCGCGACCGAGCCGGCGACCTACGCCTACGGGTTGGGTGCCGGCATGTGGACGGCGGCGGCCGTGGCGGCCGTCGCCGCAGCACTCACCCTGTGGCTGGCGCCTTCGGCGACCGCGGCCTGGCATGCGCCGAGTGACGTCCATGAGAATGAAGGTGGTTCCACCACGGCGAGTCGGACGAGGCGTACAAGCGGCTCGTGAGTGGACCGGATGATGTCAGTGTGGCGTTGGAGCCGGGTCAGGGCGACGACGGGCAGGTGGCGAGCGTGGGACAGGAAGGAGGCCGGGACGTCAGTACAGCGGTTGATCTTGACCTCTTCGAGGCCGAGAACCGACGGGACTGGGCGACGTACCGCGCATGCCTGGCAGAGGATGTGGAATGGGTCTGCTTATTGGAGCGCCGAGCGCGTTCGCGATAGCACACTTGAGCCCTCCGGATGCGATGGGATCAACCGCAGAGCACGCGGCCCTGGCCAGACTTCGCGACCCACCGGAGTCCGAATCCAGCACAACGAGACCCTCAGCTGCGCCGCCCGTCACCTTTGACCGAGCGCCCGGCGGTCTGGTGGATGGCTCGGGCGAGTCTGGTGACCGCGTCGAGCAGGGTGGCTGGTGCTGCGGCGGCGTAGCTGAGGCGCAGGTACGGGCCGGGGGGCTCGGCTGGGAAGTAGCTGCGCCCGGGGCTGACGGCAACCCCGTGTTGGTGGGCGGCGTTGACGGTGGCGGTTTCGTCGGCGCCCTCCGGGAGCCGCAGCCACAGGTGCACCCCGCCGGCGGGTACGAGGTGGAGCTGGCATTCGGGTAGGTCCGTGCGGAGAGCTGCGACGAGGCTGTCGCGCCGTTGCCGTAGGGCTCTTCGAAGGCCGGTGAGGTGACGGTTCCAGCCGGGCGCGGTCAGCACGTCGAGCGCGGCGTGCTGCAGGACGGGCGCCACGAACAGGTCGTCGGTGATCCGCCCGCGGCGCAGCCTGGTCAGGGCGGGGCCACGGGCGACCAGGGCAGCAACTCGCAGTCCGGCGGCTACTGGCTTGGTCAGCGATCGGATGTACACCACGTGCCCGTCCTGGTCGGAGGCGGCCAGTGGCGCCGGGGTCGGCCCGTCGAGGTCGAGGCCGCGCACCCAGTCGTCCTCGACGAGGAAGGCGCCGGCGCGTTGCACCGCGTGCAGGACCGCTTGTCTGCGGTCGGCGGCGAGGGTCGCACCGGTCGGGTTGGCGTGGCGTGGCTGGAGATAGACCAGCCGCGCCCGGCTCCGCGCCAGGGCGTCGGCAAGGACGTCGGGTAGCACTCCGTGCTGGTCTGCGGGAACCGGGACAGCAACGAGTCCGGCGCCACGCGCGGCAGCGAGGGCGCCGATGTAGGTGGGTGCCTCCAGGACGATCGGATCCCCGGGGACGGCCAGGTAGCGGCACGCCGCGGCCAGGGCGGCCTGGCCACCTGCGGTGACCAGGACGTTGTCGGCGCGGTAGGAGGGACCGAGCTCGTCGGCCAGATAGCTGCGCAGCTCTTCCAGCCCGTCCACGGGCGGGCGGCTCCACCCGTGCGGGCGGCGTGCAGCCCGGGCCGCAGCTGCTGCGAGCAGCCCGAGCGGCTGCAGTCCTTCGTCCAGGAAGGCGCTGGCCAGCGGAAGCAGGTCAGGAGGCGTCGGGGCGAGCAGTTCCTCCAAGTGCGCGGTCAGGTTGGGGCGACTGCCCAGCGCGAGCGTCTGCCAGGCGCTGTCACCGGCGCGGGACGGCGCACGGTGCGTAGCGGTGAATGTTCCCCGGCCTGGTCGGGTCACCAGCAGCCCGCGCGTTGCCAGCGTGGACAGCGCGCGCTGAACGGTCAAGGAACTGACCTGGAAGCGCTGCTGCAACTCTCGCATGGACGGCAGCGCAGCGCCCGGCGGTCTGGTCGAAACCAGACGCTCCAGCTCGCGTACTACAGCGACGTACCCGCTATCGTGTTCCATGAGACGTAAGGAAAGCGCATCCGCTCGCAAACCGGAAGCACGGGGCTTGATGCTCGGCGGGCTAGGTGTGCTCGCGTTCAGCCTTACCCTGCCGGCGACCAAGGCAGCGGAGCCCGCATTCGGTGCCGTCACGGTCGGGATCGGGCGGGCTGTGCTGGCTGCGGGACTGGCCGCGCTGGTCCTGCTCATCCGCAGGGAAGCGCTGATCGTTCCGAAGCTGGTGCCTCGGCTGGCGCTCGTGGTGGTGGGGGTCGTGATCGGCTTCCCGCTGCTGACGACGTTCGCGTTGCGCAGCGTGGACAGCGCGCACGCCGCCATCTTGTCCGGCTTGCTGCCCGTAGCGACGGCGGGGATGGCGGTGCTGCGGGCCGGGGAGCGCCCGCGCCGGCAGTACTGGCTCGCCCTGAGCGCGGCCATCGCGGCTGTTCTGGTGTTCGCGGCGGTCCAGGGCGCGGGGCGCCCCCAACTCGCTGACCTGTACGTACTGGCCGCCGTCGTGCTGGCCGGACTCGGATACGCAGAGGGCGGCGCGTTGGCCCGGACCTACGGCGGTTGGAAGGTGATCTGCTGGGCCCTGGTCCTTGCCGCCCCCGTACTGGTACCGGTCACGGTGGCCGGCCTGCTCCTGCATCCCCCGCGCGAGGTCACCGCAGCGGCGTGGCTCGGCTTGGGCTACGTGGCAGCCGTCAGCATGTTCCTCGGCTTCTTCGCCTGGTACGCCGGACTGGCCCGCGGCGGCGTTGCCCGGGTCGGGCGCCTGCAGATCGCCCAGCCTGCGCTCACCCTCGGCTGGTCGGCCCTACTGCTCGGAGAACAGATCAGCCTCGCGACCGGACTCGCCGCCATCGTCGTGCTCGCGTCGGTCGCCGTCGGACGCAACGCCCGGGTCGACCGCGACCCGGGTCTGCTGGCGCCACCCGTCCGGACGAGTCGAAAGGCAGACTGTGTCGGTCAGCGTCGGCGACGCTGGCCGTTCCGTCCGCGGTGCTGATCGAGTTCCCGCCGATTCCACCTGGCGTACCGCGATGGCGACCATCCACGATTCTGCACTTCGGATCGTCCTGACCCGTCAACCGTCTCAACCGTCTCAACCGTCAAACAGGAAGCGAGGGATACTGAGCCCACCGGTTGGTCTGCAGACATGCGGATGGGGGATCCTGATTTCTTCGTCGCTCAGAAGTTCGGGAGGCCGACATGACTGCTGACCAGCCCACGCACCGGATATGGCTGATCACCGGTGCCACGTCCGGATTCGGGCGAGCGCTGGCCGAGGCGGCTGTGTCCGTGGGTCACACGGTGATCGGTGCCGCTCGTACACCGGATCGTCTCGATGATCTAGTTTCCGCCTACCCGACCAGGTTCTTCCGGTGCAGCTCGACGTGACCGACACCCGCCGCGACCTGGAAGTGGTAGCCGACGTGGTCGCCCGCTACGGCCGCATCGATGTCTTGGTGAACAATGCGGGTCGGACCCAGGTCGGTGCGCTCGAGGAAACCACAGAGCAGGAGTTGCGCGCGCTGTTCGATCTGCATTTCTTCGGTCCGGCCGCGCTGACCCGGGCCGTTCTACCGCACATGCGCCGGCAGGGCAGCGGCGCGGTGGTGCAGATGTCGAGCGTAGGAGGGCAGGTGACCGCCCCGGGCTTCAGTGCCTACTGCGCGACCAAGTTCGCGTTGGAGGGCATGACTGAGGCTCTGAGCCAGGAGGTCGACTTCGGAGTCCGATTCCTGATCGTCGAGCCTGGGGCTTTCCGGACCGGACTGTTCAACCCTGGTGCGGCCCACCAGTCGGCGCCGATGACCGAGTACGCCGCCACCGTCGGCCCGACCCGTGACTACCTGGCCAGTGGCGACGGCACGCAACCGGGTGACCCCGCGAAGGCGGCCCGCGCGATCTTGGCCGCACTCGAAGCACCCTCGCCACCACTGAGGCTCGTGCTCGGCGACGATGCGGTGGACGGCGTACGCGGACGCCTCGACGCACTGGGCGCGGAACTCAGCTCATGGGAGGCCGTGGGCCGAGACACCGCTTTGAGCTGACATACGAAGAACGGCAGCAACGAGAGGTACGGGGTCGGCTCGGTTGCTCCGCTGGGCACACCCACACCACCAGCCCACCCCCGCCCTTCTGAGACCGAAGGCTCATACGGCATCAGACCGCAGGTGGACGCGGTAGCCGAACAAGATCCACCCTTGGCCAGACGTCCCGATCGCACGATCTCCCTAGCGTCAGTACTCGAACCGGACTGCTTCGCGTCCGGACCGACGAGTCGAGGGAGATCCCGTGTCGCACCCCGTGTCCTATCCCACGCCAAGCGAGCAAGCGCGAGCGCAGAGTCCGGCGGCCGTCCGCTCACTGGCTCTGACCAAGACCTACGGCAGGGGTGAGGCATCGGTCACCGCTCTGGATGGGGTCGAAGTCGCCTTCGCGCGAGGCGCATTCACCGCGATCATGGGTCCCTCGGGATCGGGCAAGTCCACTCTGATGCACTGCCTGGCCGGGCTGGACACCCCGTCCTCGGGCCAGGTGTGGCTCGGCGACACCGAGCTGACCGCCTTGCGCGACACCGAGCTGACCACCTTGCGGCGCGAGCGGATCGGATTCGTCTTCCAGGCGTTCAACCTGCTGCCGGTCCTCGACGCCAGGGCCAACATGGTGCTGCCCATGGAACTGGCCGGGGCTTCGCCGGATCCGGCATGGACCGATGCGGTCGTCGCCCGGCTGGGCCTTGCCGACCGGCTGACCCACCGACCGCACGAACTCTCCGGTGGGCAGCAGCAGCGGGTGGCCGTAGCCCGTGCCCTGCTGCCACGACCGGACGTGATCTTCGCCGACGAGCCGACGGGCAACCTCGACTCCCGCTCCGGTGCTGAGGTACTCGGTCTGCTTCGCAGCAGTGTGCGCGAGACCGGGCAGACCGTCGTGATGGTCACCCACGA
>JACCQS010000385.1 GCA_013814015.1 Geodermatophilaceae bacterium
CCAGATGCTGGTCGTCGGGCACGATGGCGACGACGCTCGACAGCTTCTGGACGATGTCGCCGGACACGACATGCGGCGGATCGACGCGCGCGACCTCGATCGCGGCCTGTAGCCGGGAGAACCGGTCGGCGGAAGCTCTCGGACACTTCGCCCAGATCAGAGCCGGGGATCAACGGGTTCGGACTCGAGGGCAAGGACGGCGAAGACCGCCTCGTGCACTCGCCAGAGGGGCTCGCCGCGTACGAGGCGCTCCAGCGCCTCGAGGCCCAGGGCGTACTCGCGGAGCGCGAGCGACCGCTTGTGGCCGAGGTTGCGATCACGCAGGCGCGCGAGGTTGCGTGGTTCGGTGTAGTCCGGGCCGTAGATTATCCGCAGGTACTCGCGGCCGCGGACCTTGATGCCCGGTTGCGCCAGGCCCCGGCGGGCCCGGGTCAGGTTGGCGAGCGGCTTGACGACCATGCCCTCCCCTCCGGTCGAGGTGAGCGACTCCCACCACTGCACGGCGGCGGTCAGCGATGCCGGTTCCTGGGTGTCGACCAGCACGCGGCGGGTCGAGCGCACCAGATCGGGTGCGGCGGCGACGAGCCGGTCTGCGACGTCGAGGTGCCACATGTGGTCGCGATGGTGGTGGGTCCGGTCTTGGGTGGCCAGCACCTGGAACGGGGCGATGGCGACCCCGTCGAGGCCGTCGGTGGCCCAGCAATAGCGCCGGTACGCGGCAGTGAAGGCCTCGGCGTTGTCGGTTCGCGCCGATGTCCTCGACAGCAGTTCGGCGACGTCGATGCCGCGCGCGAGAGCAGTCTCCATACCGGCAGCCGCGCTGGGCAGCACGTGTCTCGCGGCGGCGCCGACGGAGGCGTACTGGTCGCGAAGGAGGTCGCCGGCCTTCGCCGACCACGGCAGGATCTCGGCGTCGAGCAGCAGCCAGTCGCTGTCCAGCTCCTCCCACAGCTGGGCTGTATCCACCGCCATGCGGACGCCCTGGAGGAACTGTTCGGTGGTGGGCCGCCCGAAGAACGAGCGGCCCGTCCGGGTGTACGCCGCGCCAGTCTCGCCGTCGGTCGCCCCGAAGCGGCTCGCCGCGACCGCGTCGTCACGACAGACGAGGACGACTGCGCGGGAGCCCATGTGCTTCTCCTCGCACATCAGGTGGTGGACGCCGACCGAGCTGTACGCCGCGAAGGCCTCGTCGGGGTGCTCGAGCACGTCATCCCGCTTCGACGTCGCCGGGGGAGCCATCGTCGGCGGGAGGTAGGGCAGCCAGCGGGGATGCAGGGCGTAGCGGCTCATCACCTCCAGCGCGCCGGCGGCGTTCTCCTCCCGCACCGTGACGTTCCCGTGGTAGGCGGTCTCCACGACCCGTTTGCCCAGCACGTCCTCGATGTCGAGCTGGTCGCGGTCGCGGTGGCCCTTCGAGTTGGCCTGCTCCTGCGCGGTCGGGAACGGCTTCACTGGCTCGTACCAGACCTGTTCCGCTGGGACCGAGACCGCCTCCTTCTCGGGGTAGCGCATCGCGCTCAGCCGTCCGCCGAACACGCACCCGGTGTCGAGGCAAAGGGTGTTGTTGACCCAATCCAGCTCTGGGGTCGGGGTGTGGCCGTAAAGCACCATCGCCCTGCCGCGGTAGTCGTCGGCCCAGGGATAGCGGACCGGTAGACCGAACTCGTCGGTCTCGCCGGTGGAGTCGCCGTACAGCGCGAAGCTGCGAACCCGGCCTGAGGCCCGCCCGTGGTATGCCTCCCTGAGCCCCGCGTGTGCCACGACGAGGCGCCCGTCGTCGAGGACGAGGTGGGACACCAGGCCGTAGCAGAACTCGGCGACCTCGCTGCGGAACTCTGGCGTCTCGCCGTCGAGCTGCGCGAGGGTCTCCTCGAGGCCGTGGCTGACCTGTACCTTGCGCCCGGCAAGGGCGCGGACGAGTTTGTTCTCGTGGTTGCCCGGGACACAGAGGGCATGGTCGGCCTTGACCATCCCCATCACGAGCCGTAGGACTCCCGGGCTGTCCGGGCCCCGGTCGACGAGGTCGCCGACGAAGACTGGACGCCGGGTTTCGGGGTGGATGGCGTCGACAGCGCGCCCCTGCTCGTCTCGGGTGAGGGAGTAGCCGAGCCGGCCGAGCAGCGTCTCGAGCTCGGATCGGCAGCCGTGGACATCTCCGATGATGTCGAAGGGTCCGTGCTGGTCGCGGAAGTCGTTGAGCAGCTTTTCGCGCACGATGGTCGCCGCCGCGACCTCCTCGACACTGGACAGGACATGGACCTTGCGGAACCCCTCCTTGGCCAGGCCACGCAGCGATCGGCGAAGCTGGTCGCGCTGACGGCGCACGACCTCGACCCCGAACCTACGTTCGGGGCGGTCGGCATTGCGGGCGACGCAGAGCTGCTCCGGGAGGTTGAGCACGATGGCGACCGGGAGCACGTCGTGCGCCTTCGCCAGCTCGACCAGCTTGCGTCTCGCGTCGCGCTGCACGTTGGTCGCGTCCACCACAGTCAGGCGACCGGCCGCCAGCCGCTTCGACGCGATGTAGTTCAGGACGTCGAAGGCATCCGACGTGACCGCCTGGTCGTTCTCGTCGTCGGCGATCAGACCGCGGCAGAAGTCACTCGAGATCACCTCGAACGGTCCGAAGTGCTCCCGTGCGAAGGTCGACTTGCCCGAGCCTGAAACACCGACCATCGCGACCAGACTGAGCTCGGGGATGGGCAGCGCGCTCATGACGCCTCCTGTCGGTGCTCGTCCTCGCGGGTGAAGATCGCCATCTGCGTGGGTGGACCCACGACAGGGTCGTCATCGCCGATGGGGAGGAACCTCACCGTGTAGCCAGTGCGCTCGCCCACCCCGGCCGCCCAGTCCGCGAACTCCTCACGCGTCCACTCGAAACGGTGGTCCCGATGCCGCATCGTCGCGGCAGCGAGCTGTTCGAAGCGCACGTTGTGCTCGACATTGGGGGTCGTCAGCACCACCGTGCGTGGATGGGCGTAGCGGAAGACCGTGCTCTCCAGGGCTGGCAGCCGTTCAGGATCCAGGTGCTCGATGACCTCCATCAGCACCACCGCGTCGTACCCGGTCAGGCGCCCGTCCCGGTAGGTCAGCGAGGACTGCAGCAGACGCAGCCGCGCCCGCTGGCTCTCGGGCATCCGCTCGAGGTTGAGGCGACGGTCTGCGAGCTCCAGTGCTCGTGCGGAGACGTCCACCCCCAGGATCGCGCTGAACTCCACGTGAGTGATCAGCTCCCGTAGGAGCGCCCCTTCGCCGCAGCCCAGGTCCACCACGCGCGCTGCTCCCGCGGTCCTCAGGGCACTGAGCACAGCCTCCTTGCGGCGTACCACGAGGGGCCGCGGTACGGGTGACTGCGTCGCAGAGATGTCCTCCTCCAGCCCCTCGACGCGGAAGTCGTCGACCTCGGCCAGACGGGATACCGCAGACGCGACGAGCTCACGCTGATGTGCCAGGTAGCGGCGGGTGATCGTCTCGGCGGCCGGGTGAGCGGGAAGCCAGCTGCCGGCGGCCCGGACCAGCTTCTCGACCTCGTCTGCTGAGACCCAATAGTGCTTGGAGGAGTCCAGCACCGGCAGCAGAACGTAGAGGTGGGACAGGGCTTTCGCCAGCACGAAGCTCCCCGTCAGACGCAGGGTGACGTAACGGGAGTCGCCCCACTCGGGGATCGTCTCGTCGAGGGGAATTGGCGTTGCCTGGACTGTCCAACCCAGCGGTTCGAAGAGCTCCCGAACGAGCTCGGTGCCACCCACCGACGGCAGAACCGGGATATTCACCTCGAGTGGCAGTGGACGGTCGACCAAGTCCGGTCGCGCGTCGCACCGCCCGGTCATCGCGGTTCGGAAGACCTTGCCCAAAGCAACGGCCAGCATCGACGAAGCGGCGTACGGGCGGTCGTTGACGTACTGGCTCAGCGCGAACGCGTCCCCGCCGTAACGACGGCCGCGGACCAGCGCGATGGGGTCGACCTCGAGAAGCAGGGCAACCGTACAGCGCTTTTCCGATGCCTCTGGGTAGAAGATGTGTGCCAGCCCCGCCGAGACGTCGAACTGCTGGACCCGCTCCGGGTGCTTGTGGAGCAGGTATCCGAGGTCGGTCGCTTCCGGAGCGGTGGAGGTGAGGGTCAGGTACACCGGGGTCATTGTCCACGAGGCTGCGACCAAAGCCGTCTGGATTTATTTCGGTGACGGCGGTCGCTCCTGGCGGAGCCCATGAG
>JACCQS010000406.1 GCA_013814015.1 Geodermatophilaceae bacterium
CCGCTCCGGCACCGGCCGTCAGCCCGGCGGTCTGCAGGAGGTGCCGACGGGACAGGTCGGTACGGCGTGGCCCCTGCCGGCGACGGTGGCGCACGACGTGCCAACCGATCAGCGGTACGGCGATCAGCGCGGCACCGACGTGGATCTGCATCGGTGTCAGCCCCGCGTAGGTCCGGAAACCGCCGAGCACCGCAACGACTCCGGCAACGAGGCAGAGTACGAGGACGCCGAGCAGGATCAGGCTCGCGACCGCCTTGCGCGGCGCCCGTCCGACCACTGCGTTCTTCCACGGGATGAGCACCACCAGCGCAAGCCCGGTCACCGCGTGGGTCACCGACGTGATGGCGGCCGGCACCGGCGTACCGATCCCGAAAGCCAGCCATCCGGTGACGAACGAGCCGGTCAGTGCAAGAAACAAGGCCAGGTTCGTACGCCGGCCCGCTCGGCGGTACGGCCTACGTAGCGCACCAGGAACCGCACCAGAGACCAGCGTCCTGACCCGCCCGGGAACCGTCACACTCCGATAGTCCCCCGCCCCCGACGATTCGGGTCCGGTCACCCTTCTGGCGGTTCCCGTCAAAACCGCCAAGATGGGGGTCCGGTGAGAGTTGATCATCAGAAAGGCAAGGGGCTAATCGCTGGGGGAAGCCGAAAAACTCGCCCCTTTCCGATGATCAACTCTGGTTCGTACGAGACAGGGCGGTCCGGTCAGGCGGAGATGCGATCCATGGCCTTGACGATCCGTTTCTCCGAAACCGGGCCGGCGGTGCCGAGGGACTGAGCGAAGAAGCTGACCCGCAGTTCCTCCAGCATCCAGCGGATCGCGTCCAGGTCGGCGTCGAGCGCACCGGAAGCCGGCCTGGTCTGCACCAACTGTTGCCATTCGGCGGTGAGCGACTCGACGGTCCTTTGCCAAGCGGCATCGCGGACCGCCTCACGCGGCAGCGCGTCCAGCCGGATCACGATGGCCCGCAGATACCGCGGCAGGTGCCGCAGCCGAGCAGAGCCGGTGCCGCTGATGAAGCCCGGATACACCAGGCCCGCGAGTTGGTGCCGAAGGTCCTGGATCGCCACTGCCGGAACGTGCCGCCCCGCCGCGCCGTCCAGTGCCGCGACCACGTCCCCCGCCAACGACACGATCGCCAGAACCCGATCGAGCACGTCAGTTACCGCAGCTCGAACGCCCTGGCGGACCAAGGTTTGCAACGCCCGAAAGCCCGACTCGTCGTACGGCGCACCGCCGTCGACCGCGACCAGATCGTCGACGGCACAGGCGACACAGTCCTCGATCAGCGCCTGAATGCTCGGGTACGGGCTGAGCCGCAACAGCAGGCCGTCTCGGGTAGAAAGCCCCTTGCCGATCGCCGCTGCCGGGCTCGGCATCGTCAACAGCACAAGCCTGCGTACGCCGCGGCGCATCTGGGCGGCCTGCTGGTACGGCGAATCCACCACCCGTACGGCGACACTGTCCGATTCGTCCACCAGAATCGGGTAGACCGTCACCGAGTAGCCGCCGCTGTCGACCTCCCGGGAACGCGGCAGCGTGCCGATCGTCCAGTCGCGAAGTCCACTGCGCAGCAGGTCCTCCGCACCCTGGCTGACGGTGGCCTGCACCGCAGGCGCGACCTGCGCCTGCAGCGAATCGAGATCCCGCCCCTGCGCCAGCGGCTGGTCGTCCTCGTCGACGATGCGGAACGTCACCCGCAGATGGTCCGGGACGGCCTCGGGCCGCCAGGCATCCCGCGGAATGATCATGGCCGTCAGCCGCCGGATCTCCTGCTCCAGGGCCGGGAGGAGCGCTGCATCAGGATCGAGGCGTGGGAGGATCGCGCGGACCGTATCCGGGATCGGAACCAGGTTGCGACGCAACGCCTTGGGCAGTGTCCGCAGCAGTGCGGTCACGAGTTCCTCGCGCATCCCGGGAACAGTCCAGCTCAGCGCGTCACCGGAGAGTTGGTTGACCACGCCGACGGGGACGTCCACCGTCACGCCGTCATCGCTGGCCCCGGGGTCGAAGCGGTAGCTCAACGGCAGTTGCAGGTCACCGGAGGTCCAAACGTCCGGGAAGGCTTCACCGGCTAGTTGCGAGGCGGCCGCGGCGTTGGTGAGCATCGCTTCGTCGAAGGTCAGCAAGTCAGGCCGGGTACGCCGAATCCGCTTCCACCAACTGTCGAAATGCCTGGCGGACACGACGTCCGGGCCGATCCGCTGGTCGTACAGATCGAACAGCGCCTCGTCGTCGATCCGCACCCCGCGACGGCGCACCCGATCCTCGAGCGCTTCGACGGACTCCAACAGGCGCCGGTTGTGGGCGAAGAACGCGTGTTGCGTCGTCCAGTCGCCTTCGACGAGGGCATGCCGGATGAACAGCTCTCGGGACAGGACGGGATCGATCGAGCTGTAGTTTGCCTGCCGGCCGGCGATCAGCGGAACCCCGTACAACGTGACCCGTTCGACTGCCATGACGGCGCCGCGTCTGGAGTCCCAGTGCGGTTCACTGTAGGTCCGTACGACCAGGTGTCCGGCCAGTTTCTCGATCGTCTCGGGATCCGTACGGCCGACCGTACGACCGAAAAGCCGTGAGGTCTCGACGAGTTCGGCTGCCATCACCCAGCGCGGTGGCTTCTTGGCCAGAGATGAGCCGGGCCAGATCGCGAAGCGCGCGTTGCGTACGCCGAGGTAGTCGCGATCGCCTTCCCGTACCCCGATGTGGGTGAGCAGACCGGCCAGCAGTGCGCGAGAGATACCGGCGGAGTCGTCAGGGGCGCGGCTCATCCTCATCCCCTGGTCGCGGGTGATCCGCCGAAGTTGGCTGAGCAGGTCCTGCCATTCGCGCAGCCGAAGGAAGTGCAGGAACTCGCGTTGGCAGAGCTTACGGAACTGATTGCCAGACAGCGCCTTCTGCTGCTCGCCGAGGTAGTTCCACAGGTTGAGCAGTGCGAGGAAGTCTGAGGTCGGGTCGGCGAAGCGGGCATGCGCCTGGTCGGCCTGTGGCCGTTTGTCGGCCGGCCGCTCGCGCGGGTCCTGGATGGAGAGCGCCGCCACGATGACGAGCACTTCGTGCAGGCAGCCGTTGCGGTCAGCCTCGATGATCATCCGGGCTAGGCGCGGGTCCACGGGAAAGGCAGCGAGTTGCCGGCCGATCGACGTCAACCGGTTGCCCGCTCGAGGCCCCGGGGGCGCTGGTTCGAACGCGCCAAGTTCCTCGAGCAGCGCGATACCGTCGGCCACGGTCCGCCGATCAGGGGGGTCGAGGAACGGGAACGCGGCGATGTCCCCGATGCCGAGCGCGGTCATCGCCAGGATCACCGAGGCCAGGTTGGTCCGCAGGATCTCCGGATCGGTGAACTCCGGCCGGGAGTCGAAATCGGTTTCGGAGTACAGCCGGATGCAGATGCCGTCCGAGGTTCGGCCGCAACGTCCCTTGCGCTGGTTCGCCGAGGCCTGCGAGATGGGTTCGATCGGGAGTCGTTGCACCTTGCGGCGGTGGCTGTACCGGGAGATCCGGGCCGTACCCGGGTCAATGACGTACCGGATCCCCGGAACCGTCAGCGAGGTCTCGGCGACGTTGGTGGCCAGGACGAGTCGCCGCCCGGAATGTGGGGCGAAGACCCGATGCTGCTCGGCCGCGGACAGCCGTGCGTACAGCGGCACGATCTCGGTGCCGGGCACACCGGCCGTCGCCACCCGACCGCGCAACGCCTCTGCGGTGTCCCGGATCTCGCGTTCTCCGCTGAGGAAAATCAGCACATCTCCGGAACCAGGCTCGGTGGCCAGCTCGTCGGCGGCGTCCAGGATCGCCTGCAGCTGATCCCGGTCCGGGTCGGCATCGGGGTCGTCCGGATCGACGACCGGGCGATAGCGGATCTCGACCGGGTAGGTCCGGCCAGACACCTCGACCACCGGCACCGGGCGACCCGGGATGGCGGTGAAGTGCGCGGCGAAGCGTCCCGGGTCGATGGTGGCCGAGGTGATGACGACCTTGAGATCGGGGCGCCGCGGGAGGATCTCGGCGAGGTAGCCGATCAGGAAGTCGACGTTCAGGCTGCGCTCGTGCGCCTCGTCGATGATCAACGTGTCGTACTGCAGCAACAGCCGATCCCGGGTGATCTCGGCGAGCAGCACGCCGTCGGTCATCAGCTTGACCAGGGTGTCGTCGGAGACGTCGTCGGTGAAGCGGACCTTCCAGCCGACGGTCGCGCCGAGCGGGCTATCGAGCTCGTCGGAGATCCGGGCGGCGATCGTACGAGCGGCCAGTCGGCGCGGCTGGGTGTGCCCGATCAGGCCCCGGACGCCGCGGCCGAGTTCCAGACAGATCTTGGGCAGTTGGGTGGTCTTGCCCGATCCGGTCTCCCCGGCCACGACGACGACCTGGTGCTCGGCGATCGCGGCGGTCAGCTCGGCGCGCGCCTGGCTGACCGGCAGTTCCGGTGGATAGCGCAGGACCGGGACGGACGTACGGCGACGCTCGATCCGTGCCTCGGCCCGCACTATCTCGTCGGTTACTGCAACGGCCTGCCGTTCCCGAAGCGCTGGATCCTTCGTGGAACGAGCCTGATCCAGCCGACGCCGCAGTCGCTGCTCGTCGCGCAGCATCAGCGCGGGCAGCCGAGCACGCAGCTGGTCGAGTCCGAGGCTGGTCACCGTGATCCGTCGAGGCAGAGGTCTGAGCCTCCACCGTAGGCCGAACGCCATTGACCGTGCAGACCAGATTCTTGCGACGTCATCCAGCCTGAGCGGTCTGGAGCTCTAGAGCTTTTCCGCAACCACGACGATCTGTGGGCCCAAAGTGGGGCGGACCTGTGCGAGTCGCGCGAGTACGCGCTTGATCATTCGAGCGGCAATGTTGGTGCGGCCCACGTCTAGGTGAAAGTGGACCGACTCGCGGTGGACGACGTGGAAGCCGGCGACTCGCAGGAGTTCGTCCATCTCCGGAAAGGTGTATTCGCGGGCGTGACGGGCAAAGGGCAGGCCGTACATCCAGTCGGCGAGGGGGGGACCGGGAGCTGCGCCACGCAGAAAGCGAATCCGGTTGACGATGTAGGCCGCATTCGGGGTGGTGAGGTATAGTCGGCCCCCGGGACGGAGAATGCGATGCGACTCCTGCAGTGACCTCAGCGGATAGTCGCGGAGGTGTTCGAATACCTCGGTCATCACTACGGCGTCGAATGCATCCGACGACAAGGGGTACGGCACGTCCTCCAAATTCCACTGCACGTCCGTGACGCCGTTGTCTGCCAAGAGCCGGGTCATGCGGCCCGTCTCACCGCTGCTCCACTCGTCGGACGCCTCGCCGATGTCCACGCTGGTCGCCACGTAACCGAGTTGGCCGAAGCGGGCAA
>JACCQS010000390.1 GCA_013814015.1 Geodermatophilaceae bacterium
GTCCGAGACCGGGCCCTGCCCCACAACCCCTGCGGAAACCGGAGCACTCGCCTCCCACGACACACCGCGAAGGATCGCCCGGTGCTGTCCCCGGCCGAGGTAGACGAGCTGGTCTCAGCGATGAAGCATCCTCTGGACGGCACGCTCGTCAGGGTGCTGGCGTACGGGGGGCTGCGGATCGGCGAAGCATTCGCCCTCCAACATCAGGACTTCGACGCGTCATCGCACACCGTCCGAGTGCATCGCAGCGTCCGCGACATCGGCCGAAGTGGTGGCGTTGGCCAGTTCATCAGCTGCGCTGGCGGAAAGTCAGTACATGAGTGAGTATGTCAACCCGATCTGGCCCCACCATGACGGTTTGAAGTGGACCCAGGAAGGCCGGCCCCACTACCAGGGGCGAGGGGTGCGCCTGTTCCGGTTGACCTCCCCTCACCGGGATTCTCTCCGGGCGGGTCTACCGGGACGGTCGACGGCATGTGCGCACGCTGCTGCACGGTTCCCGCAGAGGGTTCGCCTGTCGGGACACGGCTCGGCGCAGGTGATCAGCCCCGGAGCGGGCGACGAACACCGACGTTCCGGTTGAACTAGGTCATTAACTGGTTGCTTGATAACTCACGCTGCCGTTAGTAACCTGTCGGGTGTGACTGGCACGGCAGTAACGGCGAGCCTCCTCGGCGACCCGACCCGCGTGCGCATCCTCGAGGCTTTGACCGCCGGCCCGATGCGCACGATCGAACTCGCGGCCGCAACTGGCATGACCCCCGCCGCGCTCAGTAGGCACTTGAACCTGTTGCGCAAGGCCGAGGTGATCGCACGAAGGGACGTCGCCGACGACGGGCGGGGCCGCGCCTACGAGCTGCAGCCGGCGGCGCTGGACGCCCTCGCCGGTTGGCTGCGCTCGACCAGCTGGGCAGCCGAGCTTGCGACCGTCTCCGGCGAGCCGCAGACCCGGGAGCTACTCGCCCGTATGGGCGGTTTCCTCGACGCCTTCGCCGCCTCCGATGTGGGCTTCTTCGAGCGCCACCTGCGCCCCGACGCCGTGCTGGTCTTTCCGTATACGCGCAGTCTGTTCGACAAGCAGGGCTGTATCGATTCGGTCGCGTCCCACCCGCCGTACCGGCGCCACCAGATCCTCACCGAGCCGGTAGTGCGGCTGCTGGGAGCGGCCACCACCGTCATCACCGTCACCGCCGAGGTGGCCACCGCCGCCGACGACACCGCCCGCCCCACCTTCATCACCGCCGTCATCACTGAGGGCGACCCCTGGCAGCTCGCGCACCTGCAATGGACCCCAGCAGCCCTACCCAACGAGAAAGGAACCTGCCATGACTGACCTGATCGATACCGCGTCCCCGACCCGGCTGATCGCTTACCCCGACGGAGCAGACCTCGACGCGTCGCGAGCCTTCTACACCGACGTGCTCGGCATGCAGGCGACGATGGAAGACCCCATCCTTGGGCTCACCTCCCCGGCCAATCCCAGCGCCCAGGTCCTCATCCCGCCGGTCGGGTTCGAAGACCCCCAGCCGCGGTTCGGCGTCGACCTCGGCAGCCCGCAGGCCGTCGACGCAGCCCACGCCGCTACGGTCCAGCGCGGGCTGCGTGTCGTCTACCCGCTCACAGACGAGCCGTGGGGGGTGAGGCGCTTTTTCGTCGAGGACCCGGCCGGGACGATCGTCAACGTGCTAGCCCATACAGCGGGCAGGGCACCGAACATTCGACCTCGCCTCGTCGTCGAGGACGTGGACGCCGCCGTCGCGTACTACGAGCGACACCTTGGAGCCGCACCCGGCCCTCGCCACGCGGAACCGTCCGGATTGGTGGTGCACGCCGAAGTACGAATCGGGGATAGCACGATCTCGCTGACCCAGGCCCACGACGACTACCGCTTGTACTCGCCCGAGTCTGCGGCCAGCTCGCCGGTTCTGCTGACCCTGACGGTCGCCGACGCGTCCGCAGTCGGTGCCGCCATGGTCGAAGGGGGCGGAACGGTCATCGTCTCCATCGAGGACCGCCCCTGGGGCAAACGCGAAGGCCGGGTCAGAGACCCGTTCGGCCACCTGTGGGTGATCAGCCAAGACATGTCGTCGGCGTCGTAGCCCGGCACCCGAGACGGCCCCGGAACGCAACCTCCTGCTATCTCCTAGTCTTGGCGCTCTACGTAACCGATTGAGGATCCCCTGCCGGGCGGTCGAGCGTGCTATTGGTGTCGACGATCCGGGCCACTGCAGCGCTGCCCAGCGCAGGCATCACCCAGGTCAGTCCTCGAGACTTGCGGTGACTGGTGACCATGTCGGTGGCCACCCCCGGTACCGCGACGCAGTTGAGCCCGGTGACAAGCCACTGGCCATCTTCCTGTGCGACGGCCACGGTGACCGCCCTTGCTGTCGCTCCTGGCGCGAACGATCCGTCGGGAATGTCATCCGCGACAAACAGCGCAATTAGCTCGACGCCGGGGCTCACAACGCGCGCCGCGGTACCCGCGCTGAGTTCTAGATTCTCAAGGTCAGCGACGCTCGTGCGCAGGTCGCGAGCGAGATCTCGTCGCAGATGGTCGAAGAGTGGATGGTGTCCGGTACTGATCTCCTCGGCAAGGGCATCGCGTGATTTACCCGCGACGGCCGGGTCATCGCACACGCCAGGATTAGCGGTCACCCACCACTGCGTCAAGGCCAAGCGATAGTCACGCGACGTTCGGG
>JACCQS010000452.1 GCA_013814015.1 Geodermatophilaceae bacterium
GCGCCGTCCGGACCGATGTGGATGCAACACGGGGTGCCGTCGACCTGCGCGGCGATCTTCTCGAACACCGGGCCGAGCCGCTCGTAGGCCTCCACCGATCCGCCGGGCATGATGCTCGGGCCCAGCAGCGCGCCCTCCTCGCCTCCGGAGACGCCGGCGCCGACGAAGTTCAGCCCCTTCTCACGCAAGGCTGCCTCACGGCGCCGGGTGTCGCTGAATTGCGCGTTGCCGCAGTCGATGACGACGTCGCCCTCGTCGAGCAGCGGGGCCAGCTCGTCGATCACCGCGTCGGTCGGTTCGCCGGCCTTGACCATGACGATGATGGTGCGCGGCTTCTCCAGCGAGGCCACGAAGTCCTCGCTGCTTTCGCTGGGTACGAACTCGCCCTCGTCGCCGTGCTCGTCGAACAGGCTCTTCGTCTTTGCGTACGACCGGTTGTGCAGAGCTACTGCGAAGCCGTTGCGGGCGAGGTTGCGGGCGAGATTGCGCCCCATCACCGCCAGCCCGGTCACCCCGATCCGGGCGGTGCCGGTTGCGGACGCGGTCTTATCGCTCATGGTTGTCACCGTAGGGCCAAAGTCCTCATCGGCGCCGAGGAACTCCTCAAACCCTCGCAGCACCGCCGCCGCGCGAACGTCCAGACATCGCTCATGCGCGACGCTAGGGGCTCGGGAATTGATCTATTGCTGGTTAGCTGACCTAAGCGGCCCTTCCGTTCCGGTGGGGTGAGCGGCGCGCCGGTGGTCGGTGATGCGAGTGTCGACGGGCAGCGAAGATGACTCAAGGCTGCGCTGTGCGAGGCTGACGGAGTGACTGACGTGCACGCGGACTGGAGAGTCGTTGGTTTCGGCAACTACGCGTGGTTCCGTGCAGCTGCACACGTCCATGCTGCGTCGCTCGCCGGACTGATCGTCGATCTCCTTCCGGACGACTTCCCGCTGCCCGACATGGATGTCCGCGCTGACGGGGTGCGGGTCGGCGTCAGTGCGCCGAATGAACGGGCTGGCGATACCGAGCGAGCCGGAGTTCTGATGCAGGCAATCTCGGATGCGGCGGGCACGCTGGGGCTGGCCTCCGACCCGAGCGTGCTGCAGGAGATGCGACTTCAGGTTGACAGTGCTGCGCCGGCATCGGTGAAATCGTTCTGGCGGACGGCCCTCGACTACGGGGACGTTGACGCCGACACGCTTGCTGACCGCTTGCGACGCTGCCCGGCGATCCGGTTCGAGCAGTCGAACCAGACGCGTCCGCTTCGCAATCGCATCCATGTCGACGCGGGGTACCCAGGTCCGATCAGCGATTCCGTGGAGGCGCTCAAGGCCGAGGGTGGCGGCGACACCTTCACGTGTGAGTGGTATGCGACGCTCGCCGACCTCGACGGCAATGAGGTCGATCTCGTTCCGGGCGGCGTTCTGGGGGAGGTGTCCACCGCGGACTGGAGTGTCTTGTTCGGTGCCATGGCCTGCTACCCAGGAGTGTCACCTAGGCAGGCAGCCGAGCTTGCCGCGGCCGCGGCTCGCCTCGCCGACGATGCGGCTATCGCGCTGATGATCGATCTCCGGCCAGAGGGTGTGGTGTTCGACTCTGGCAAGGATCAGTGGGAGGTCGCCGGCTTCGTCGACCTTGCTGGCGCGGTGCAGGGCGCGGCTCGCGCCGCTGGACTCACGGCGGACAACAGTCGAGTTCGCTTCGTGCAGGCCGGGATCGATGCGGTGGACATCTCCTCCGTTCGCGAGTTCTGGCGCGCCGTCCTTGGCTACGTGCATGCGCCAAACTCTCGGATCACCGATCTGTATGACCCCCGACAGCTCAACCCGGTGGTCTTCTTCCAGCCCATGGACGCCACCGAGATCGAACGCCGGCGTCAACGTAACCGGATCCACGTCGAGCTGCTGATGCCTTCCGATCAGCTTCAGACGCGTGTCGATGCCGCGGTCGCAGCCGGAGGGCAGAGGCTCGAGGAGGAGCGTTCACCGGATCGATACCGGCTCGCAGATCCAGAAGGTAATGAGGTAGTGCTTCGCGCCGTGCTCGTCCAGCAGGCCTCTAGCCCCGCTGTTGCAGCAGCGGGCTGAACTTGGTGTACGACACGTGCAGGAGACGCGCGGAAGTGCCTAGCCCGCTTGAGATTCTGAGCTTGTCGAGAGTCAGGTCGCCGAGCGGGAGAGGCACCTCGCCAGTGCAGACGACA
The DNA here is from genome assembly GCA_013814015.1 of Geodermatophilaceae bacterium. Classification (GTDB taxonomy): domain Bacteria; phylum Actinomycetota; class Actinomycetes; order Mycobacteriales; family Geodermatophilaceae; genus JACCQS01. The sequence goes on from JACCQS010000452.1 coordinate 2,192, forward strand.
ACGGCACGCGGCGTCCGAGACGGCGCGGACCTGGCCGAGATCACCGACCCGTTGAACCTGCCCGGCTGGCCGGGCGGGATGCGGGTGATCGTGCGCCGCGAACGGGCCCACCCCGGCGCCCAACTGCACGGCTTCGAGGAACGCGACGGCTACCGCTCCCCGCCTAGCTGGTGACTTCACGACGTTCCCGTGGTAGACACTTACGACGTAAGTTTACGACGTAAGAATCTCGGGTCGGGGAGTTAGGACACCGCACGGTGACTGCCTCTGATCTGGTGCTGGATCGCGCTGCTGGAATCGCGCCTGCGCTACGCATCGCCTCGATCCCGGCCGACCATGTCTACATCCGGCACCTGACGCATCCGGGTTCCGCTCCCGCAGAG
>JACCQS010000473.1 GCA_013814015.1 Geodermatophilaceae bacterium
CCGACAACGCCCGTCAGGCGTCGTAGTCGACGGTCACCGCATCCGAGACGGGTAACGACTGGCAGGTCAGGACGAACCCCTCGTCCAGTTCGGACTGGTCTAGGGCGTAGTTGCGTCGCAGGTTCACTTCGCCAGAGGTGACCTTTGCCCGGCAGGTGCCGCAGACCCCGCCCTTGCAGGCGAACGGCAGGTCCGGCCGTACCCGTTGTGCCGCATCGAGTACCGTCATGTCGCGGGCGATGGTGATCGGCGTCGACCGGCCGTCCAGCACGACCAAGACCTCCGACGACGGGCCTTCGATGCCGGCGTCCTCGTGTCGGACGGGTGGAGGCGGCAGGTCGTCGACGTAGAAGAGCTCCTGATGAACCCGAGAGTCGTCGACCCCGAACTCCCCGAGTACGGCCTGAGCGTCGGTCACCATCCCGAATGGCCCGCACAGCCACCAGTGATCGACCGATGTCACATCGACCAAGGCGGGCAGCAGCTCTCGGAGTTTCGCGGCGTCCAGTCGACCGGAGAACAGCTCGGCCTCGCGCGGCTCACGCGAGAGCACATGCACGAGATCTAGCCGGGTGTTGTGTGCATCCTTGAGATCGGCCAGTTCCTCGGCGAACATCACCGTGTCCGTACGCCGGTTCCCGTACAGCAGTGTCACTTGGCTGGCCGGGTTCGTGAGCACCGACGCGGCGATCGAGAGCACCGGGGTGATGCCCGAGCCGGCCGCGATCAGGACGTGATGACTGGCGGTCGACACATCTGGTGTGAACCGGCCGGTCGGCGGCAGTACCTCGATCTCGTCACCGGCGCGCACGTGCCTGGTCAGCCAGATCGAGAACTGGCCGTCTGGCACCTCACGTACCCCGACCCGGGGCGGCTGGCCGGCGGGCGCGCAGATCGAGTACGAACGCCGCTCCTCGTGGCCGTCGGTGACTCGGCGCAGGGTCAGGGATTGCCCGGGCAGGAAGTCGTACAGCTCAGCCAGATCCGGCGGTACGTCGAAGGTGACTGCAACCGCGTCATCGGTCAGTCGCTCGACGTCGGCGACCCGCAGGGTACGGAACTCCGCCCGCGGCCTGGCCTTGATCGCGGCAACCTCCTCCGGCTCCACAACTGATGGAGTCATCGGCTGAGAGCTCACCGCGACCCACCGCATCCCGACTCAGGGCGTCCCTGAGTCGAATCATTCGACTCAGGGACGCCCTGAGTCGGAGCGCAGGAGCGGGTGTCGGTCGTGCTCGGCGCAGACACGCGTCAGATCTCCTTGATGTGCTCGAAGGGCTCCAGGCAGGACCGGCAGCGCCACAGCGACTTGCACGCGGTCGAGCTGAACCTCGACTGCTCCTCGGTCCGGGCCGACCCGCACTGCGGACAGCGAAGGACCCGTACGGTCGCCCCGAGGTCGAGCTGGATCGGACCTGCGGCGCGAATCGGCGCGGAATGCGGCGGCGAGATGCCGGCCTCGGCGAGCTTGGCCCGGCCGGCTGAGCTGATCCAGTCGGTGGTCCACGCGGGCTCCAGCACCGTGCGCACCTCGACGTCCTCGTAGCCCGCATCCCGCAGCGCCCGCTTCAGGTCCGCCCGCATCGCATCCATCGCCGGGCAGCCGCTGTAGGTCGGGGTGATCGACACGACAACCGTTCCGGCGTGCGTGACCCAGACATCGCGCAGCACACCGAGATCGGCCAGGGTCAGCATCGGCAACTCAGGGTCGGTCACCGTCTCGGCGATCTCGCGAACGTCCGGCAAGCCTCCGCGTACCGACGTCACCAGGTCGCCTCGGGATGCGCGCGGGCCAATCCCTGCATCTCCTGGAGCAGGCCGGTCAGGGCCTCGGTGTGCCTGCCATCGCGGCCGCCCGCTGCATCCGTGTCGCCATCCGTAGCCGACGACGCCGAGTCCGGTGGCCGCTGGAGGGTGGCGGCGGAGAGAACCTGGGCGACAACGGCATCGAACTCAGCTCGCAGCGTCGACGGGTCCACACCGACACCAGCCGTAGCCAGTCGCAGCTCGATCTCGTGCGGCGTGAACAGTTCCCCGACGCACGGCCAGACTGCGGCCATCCCGTCAGCCGCCCGCTGGTGCGACTCGGGCGTACCATCACCCAACCGCAGCATCCAACGCGCGGCGTAGTCCCGGTGGTAGGTCACCTCTTTGACGCCTTTGGCCGCGATCGCCGCCAACACCGGATCTCGCGACGTACGGAGCTGGTCCAGCAACGCAAGTCGAAAGGTGGAGAAGACCAGCAATCGGGCGAGGGAGTGTGCGAAGTCGCCGTTCTCGAGTTCTACGAGCGCGACATTGCGGAACTCGGATGCGGGTCGGAGGTAGGCGTAGGTGTCCTCCTCCCGCTCCGTCCCGTCCGCCTTTCCCGCGCGCGCCAGCAACAACCGGGCCTGGCCGAGCAGGTCCAGGGCAATATTCGCGATCGCCACGTCGTCCTCGAGTTCCGGCGCCCAGGAGACCCACTCCTGTAACCGGTGGGACAGGATCAGAGCGTCGTCGCCGAGCATGAGGCAGTACGCGGCGAGGTCCGTACCGTCCACTTCGGACGGTACGGATGTGTCCACCCCAGCGAGTGGATCGTCGAATCCTGAGCCGAACGCCCAGCGCTGCGCGTTGTTGTCCTCCGCTATAGCGCCGTAGGCGTCGCCGTAATCGTCGAGGTGATCACTGTGTCCCATTGCGCGCCATCACATGTGTGGGACGTTGTCGGGGATTTCGTAGAAGGTGGGGTGTCGATAGACCTTGTCCCCGCTCGGCGCGAAGAAAGCGTCCTTCTCGTCCGGACTCGACGCCGTGATCGCCGCGGCCGGTACGACCCAGACGCTCACGCCTTCGTTACGTCTGGTGTAGACATCCCGCGCGTTGCCCAGGGCCATCTCCGCGTCGGCGGCGTGCAGCGATCCGACGTGCACGTGGTTGAGCCCGCGCTTGCCTCGTACGAAGACCTCCCACAGCGGCCAGCTATTCCGCGGCGACCGCGTATCCGAACCGGTCGGAACCGAGGCGTCGGTGGGTACCGCGCCGTGCCCGCCCTCAGCGGTAAACCCATCAGCCGGCGGGGACGATCCCTCGCTCATGCTGCGTTGGCGCGGGTGGCTTGTTTGTCGGCGTAGGCGATCGCGGCTTCCCGAACCCAGGCGCCTTCCTCGTGCGCGGTACGCCGGTGCTCGACCCGCTCGACGTTGCACGGCCCATCGCCGCTGACGACCCGCTTGAAGTCCTCCCAATCGATCTGGCCGAAGTCGTAGTGCCCCGTTGCGGCATTCCAGCGGAGTTCCGGGTCGGGGAAGCTCACCCCGAGCGCCTTCGCCTGGGGTACGGACATGTCCACATATCGTTGACGCAGCTCGTCGTTGGTGTGCCGCTTGATCTTCCAGGCCATGGACTGCTCGGTGTTGGGCGAGTCCTCATCAGGCGGACCGAACATCATCAGCGACGGCCACCACCACCGATTCACCGATTCCTGCACCATCTCCCGCTGCGCGTCGGTGCCTCGCATCATCGTCATCAGCAGCTCGTACCCCTGCCGCTGGTGGAAGGACTCCTCCTTGCAGATCCGTACCATCGCCCGGGCGTACGGCCCGAAAGAGCTGCGACACAAGGGAACCTGGTTGCAGATCGCCGCGCCGTCCACCAACCAGCCGATCACCCCGACATCGGCATACGCCGGGGTCGGGTAGTTGAAGATCGAGGAGTACTTCTGCCGGCCGCTGATCAGCATCTCGGTCATCTCGCCGCGGTCGATACCGAGCGTTTCAGCTGCGGCATACAGGTACATCCCGTGCCCCGCCTCGTCCTGGACCTTGGCGAGCAGGATTGCCTTGCGCCGCAGGG
>JACCQS010000491.1 GCA_013814015.1 Geodermatophilaceae bacterium
CATGGCGCCGGTGGCCTACCTGCTGTTCCAGAAGTATCTGCGGCACGATCCGACCGATGAGGAATGGCCTGCTCGGGACCGATTCATCCTCTCGATGGGGCACTCGAGTCTGACCCTTTACATCCAGTTGTACTTCTCGGGCTACGGCCTGGAACTGCCCGACCTCGAGGCCCTGCGCACCTGGGGCTCGCTGACTCCGGGGCACCCCGAGCACCGACACACCCGCGGGGTCGAGGTCACCACCGGCCCACTGGGTCAGGGGCTGGGCAACGCCGTCGGAATGGCGATGTCCGCGCGGCGCGAGCGTGGCCTGTTCGACCCGGACGCCGACCCGGGCACCAGCCCCTTCGACCACATGATCTGGACGCTGGCCTCCGACGGGGACATGGAGGAGGGCATCACCTCCGAGGCCTCCTCGCTGGCCGGGCACCAGCAACTGGGCAACCTCGTGGTGATCTATGACCGGAACAAGATCTCGATCGAGGACGACACCGGCATCGCACTGTCCGAGGACACCGCCATGCGGTACGAGGCATACGGCTGGCACGTGCAGACGGTGGCCGACAGCGAGGACGTCGTTGCACTGGACAAGGCGTTCGCCGCAGCTGTCGCCGAGACCTTCAAGCCGTCCTTCATCGTGGTCGACAGCATCATCGCCTGGCCGGCCCCTAACGCGCAGAACACCGGTCCGTCGCACGGGAGCGCCCTCGGGGAGGAGGAGGTCAAGGCGACCAAGAAGATCCTTGGCTTCGATCCGGACAAGGCCTTCGATGTTGCCAACGAGGTCATAGCCCACACCCGCAAGGCCGTCCAGCGAGGGGCTGAGGCCAGAGCGGAGTGGCAGCAGAGCTTCGATGCGTGGGAGCAGGCGAATTCCGAGCAGGCGGCCCTGCATGCGCGGATGCGTGAGCACCGGCTGCCCGATGGCTGGACCGATGCTCTACCGGTCTTCGAGGCCGACGAGGCCGGCATGGCCACCCGCAAGGCCTCCGGTCAGGTGCTGGCCGCCCTTGCGCCGGGGCTTCCCGAACTCTGGGGTGGCTCTGCTGATCTGGCCGAGTCCAACAACACGTCGATGAAGGGTGAGGCGTCCTTCATCCCGACCGAGCACCAGACGAAGGAATGGAGCGGCGGCCCGTACGGCCGCACGCTGCACTTCGGCATCCGCGAACACGCAATGGGCGCGATCATGAACGGGATCGCCCTTCACGGGGGCACGCGCGTCTACGGCGGTACGTTCCTGGTCTTCTCCGACTACATGCGCCCCGCCGTGCGACTTGCCGCGATCATGCACTTGGCCGTCATCTACGTGTGGACCCACGACTCGATCGGTCTCGGTGAGGACGGTCCGACGCACCAACCCGTCGAGCACCTGGCCGCGCTACGGGCGATCCCGGGTCTGGACGTCGTACGGCCCGGGGATGCCAACGAGACCGCCGTCGCCTGGCGCACGGTGCTGGAAAACACCGACCGACCAGCGGGTCTGTGCCTCTCCCGACAGAACCTGCCGGTGCTGGACCGCGGCACCTACGCCTCGGCCGAGGGCACCGCTCGCGGTGGCTATGTGCTGGCCGATACCGAGGGAATCCCGGACGTCATCCTGGTGGCCACCGGCAGCGAGGTTTCGCTCGCTGTGGCCGCGCGAGAGGTTCTCGCCGGGGAGGACATCGCCGCTCGGGTGGTGTCCATGCCATGCCGTGAATGGTTCGACGAGCAGGACAGCGACTACCGCGAGAGCGTGTTGCCACCGTCGGTACGGGCCAGGGTGAGCGTGGAGGCCGGCGTGGCCCAGGGGTGGCGCGAGATCGTCGGCGATGCCGGACGATCGGTGTCCCTGGAACACTTCGGAGCCAGCGCCGCAGCCGCCGTGCTCTTCCAGGAATTCGGCTTCACCCCGGAAGCCGTGGTTGCCGCCGCCCGCGAGAGCATGACCGCAGCCGCACGGGGAACCAACTGACCAAAGGCACACACTTTCCAAGCAGAGGGAGTTCCCGATGACCCAGAATCCCCAATTGGCCGAATTGAGCTCGCGCGGGGTCGCCGTGTGGCTGGACGACCTTTCCCGTGACCGGATCAACAGCGGCGGACTGGCAGGCCTGATCGAAGATCGCAGCGTCGTCGGGATCACCACGAACCCGACGATCTTTGGCGCGGCGATCAGTGGCTCGGAGATCTACGACGACCAGGTCTCGGATCTGTCCAAACGCGGGATCGGTATCGACGAGGCGTTGCGCATGATCACCGCGTACGACGTGCGCGCGGCCTGCGACGTCCTGGCCGACACCGCAGAGAGAACTGGACGGGATGGCCGGGTGTCCTTCGAGGTGGATCCTCGGCTGGCCTTTGATACCCATGCCACCTTCGCGGAGGCGACCTCATTGTGGTGGCTGGTGGACCGGCCGAACCTGTTCATCAAGATTCCGGCGACCGAAGCCGGACTGCCTGCGATCACCGACACGATCGCCGAGGGGATCAGCGTCAACGTCACCCTGATCTTCAGCATCGAGCGCTACAAGCTGGTCATGGATGCCTATCTCAGCGGACTGGAGCGGCGGGCACAGGCCGATGA
>JACCQS010000006.1 GCA_013814015.1 Geodermatophilaceae bacterium
GATCGATGTGATCGGCGAAGTCAGCGCCGTACTCGGCAACGCTGGGTAACCCATGATGAGCCGGCGCCGGGGCCCACAACCGCTGCATGACCGAGCACAGGATCGCCGTGGCCTCGCCGTCCCGGTCCGGTCCGAAGTCGGCCAACTGCAGCCCCGGCTCGGCTTGCTCCAGCAGCAGCGCCCCGCGGGTCGGGTCGCAAGCCAGCAGCCGCACCGCACCGCGGCCGGCAAAGCCGCCCAGCGCTGCGGCCTCCCGGTGCAGCCCAGAACGTCCGGGCACCGTCAGCTTGACGACACAGGGCAGACCAGAGGAATGGGCGGCCGGGGCGACGTAGTTGTAGCTCAGCTCGTACGGCGGGCCGATCCGGACATCCCACGACCGCTCGATCTCCTCGAGCAGCCGCGGGATGTCGGTCAACCAGCGGATTCCGGCCGCGCCATGGACCGCCGCGACGCTCGCCCGAAAGACCGCGGACGTCATGCGCCTAATGTGCGGCCGGGTGGCTGGGTGCGACTAGGCCGAGGGGTCGTCGACGGTGACGTTGCGGGTGCGGTTGGGGTCGATGGAGATGCCGGGCCCCATGGTCGTGCTGACCGTGACCTTCTGCAGGTAACGGCCCTTGGCCGACGGCGGCTTGGCGCGGAGGACCTCGTCCAGCGCTGCGGCGTAGTTCTCGACCAGCTGCTTCTCCTCGAAGGACGCCTTGCCGATGATCATGTGCAGGTTGGCCTGCTTGTCCACGCGGAAGTTGATCTTGCCGCCTTGAATGTCGGTCACTGCCTTGGCCACGTCGGTGGTCACGGTGCCGGTCTTCGGGTTGGGCATCAGACCGCGTGGGCCCAGGATTCGGGCGATCCGGCCAACCTTGGCCATCTGGTCGGGCGTAGCGATCGCCGCGTCGAAGTCCAGGAAGCCGCCTTGGATCTGCTCGATGAGGTCGTCTGATCCGACCACATCGGCGCCGGCCGCTTCGGCTTGCGCCGCCTTGTCGCCCGTGGCGAACACGATCACCCGCACCGTCTTACCGGTGCCGTGCGGAAGGCTGATCGTGCCGCGGACCATCTGATCGGCCTTGCGGGGATCGACGCCCAGGCGCATTGCGACCTCGACGGTCGCGTCCCAGGACGTGGTCGAGGTCTGCTTGGCCAGCCGAGAGGCCTCGACCGGGCTGTACAGGCGGTCCTTGTCGACCAGTTCGGCGACCTTGCGATAACTCTTGCTGCGCTTCATGGTGCTCCTCCTGTTACGGGATCTCGGGGTGAGGTCGTGGTACGGCGGGACAGCGCGTCCCTCCCACGTCGAGCGCCTGTGATACCGGCGCCGCGTCTAGTCGGTCAACTCGTCTCAGCTGCGCCGCATCAGCGCTTGACCGTGATTCCCATGGACCGGGCTGTGCCGGCGATGATCTTCTCGGCGGCGTCGAGGTCGGCAGCCGACAGGTCGTCGAGCTTGGTTGCCGCGATCTCCCGGACCTGCTCGCGAGTCACGGAGGCGACCTTGGTCTTGTGCGGCTCGCCGCTGCCCTTCTCCACGCCCGCGGCTTTGAGCAGCAACTTCGCGGCCGGCGGAGTCTTGGTGATGAAGGTGAACGAGCGGTCCTCGTACACCGAGATCTCGACCGGTACGACGTTGCCACGCTGCGCCTCGGTGGCCGCGTTGTAGGCCTTGCAGAACTCCATGATGTTCACGCCGTGCTGGCCCAGCGCGGGACCGACCGGCGGAGCCGGAGTCGCCGCACCGGCGTTGATCTGCAGCTTGATGACGGCTGCGAGCTTCTTCTTTCCAGGCATGTTTTCTCTTCTTCTTCGGTGTGTGTGGCTCGATCAGGGACAGTTGGGCGCGATTCAGATCTTGGTGACCTGGGTGAAGGACAGTTCGACCGGCGTCTCGCGGCCGAAGATCGAAACCAGGACCTTGAGCTTCTGCTGCTCGGGGTTGATCTCGTTGATGGTGGCCGGCAGCGTCGCAAACGGGCCGTCCATGACGGTCACCGACTCGCCCACCTCGAAGTCTACGACGGTCACCGGAGCCTTGGCTTCGGTCGTCTTCGCCGCGCTGGTCTGCGGCACCAGGATCTTGATCACCTCATCAAGGGACAGCGGAGACGGTCGCGAGGTGGCACCGACGAAGCCGGTCACTCCAGGCGTGTTGCGCACCGCGCCCCACGACTCGTCGTTGAGTTCCATTCGTACCAGCAGATAGCCCGGAAACACCTTGCGCTGGACCAGTTGGCGTTTGCCGTTCTTGATCTCGGTGACCTCCTCGGTGGGCACCTCGATCTGATAGATGAAGTCCTCCATGTCCAGGGAGACGATCCGGGTCTCGAGGTTGGTCTTCACCTTGTTCTCGTAGCCGGCGTAGGAGTGCACGACGTACCAGTCGCCGGGTGACAGGCGCAGGGTCTCCTTCAGCGCAGCGATCGGATCTTGCTCTTCAACGGGACCCTCGTCGCTGCGTGCCTGCCCGGTGGCGGCCGAATCCGCAGGCGCGGGATCACCCGCAGTCTCCTGGGTCGGGTCGATCTCGGCTAGCACGCGCTCGTCCTCTTCCTCTGGTCGGGTGGAAACTTCAGTTTTCGAGTCAATGCTCGACGGGATGCTCGAAGATGTGTCGGTCATGAGGTGTCCACTTCGGATTGGTCAGCCGAAGACTGCCAACACCCCCTGCGCGAAGAGGATGTCCAACCCGGCGACCAAAGCGACCATGAAAGTCATGAAGACGATCACCACACTGGTGTAGATGATCAATTCGCGACGGCCCGGCCAGACCACCTTTCCGAGTTCGGCGATCACCTCCCGGAGGAAGCGCATCAGGCCGCGGCGTCCGGCACCGCTGGCCGACGTCCTCGTCGAGGAAGCCTTCGCCGCGCCGGACTTCTTGGCGCCGGCTGCGCTGGACTTCTTGACCGGTTTCGTACCGGGTTTTGCGGTGACCTTCTTGTTCGGCGGCGACGTCTGTTCGGCGGCTGCCTTGCGTTCCGCAGCGGCCCGCGCACGCCGCCCGGACAGCGGCGCAGCTACCGGCTGGCCGTCAGCGTCGTCGAGTTCGTCGTCAGGGTCATCCGGATCGTCGTCGAGTTCGTCGTCGAGCTCGTCCACGACCTCGTCGTCATTGTCGTCATCGAGGTCGTCCACAACCTCGTCGTCATCGAGGTCATCGTCATCGTCGTCGTCATCGAGGTCATCGTCATCGAGTTCGTCCACGACCTCGACTGCGTCGTCGTCGTCATCGAGATCGTCGTCGTCGAGTTCATTTTGCACTTCGGGATCCACCGACTCGTGGTTCTCGTCCCCTTCAGCTGCCGGCTCGACCTCGTCGTCGGCAGCTGAGACGGCTGCAGCGCTCTCGTTCTCGGAGCCGGCGCCCTCGGAGACTTCGTCCTTGCCGTCGGTGCCGACCGCTTCGGACTCGACAGCAGCAGAGGCTTCCTCGACGTGGCTGGATTC
>JACCQS010000007.1 GCA_013814015.1 Geodermatophilaceae bacterium
TCATCTACTCGAGCTCGCCGGCGACCACGGGTCGGCCCGGGCTGCCTACGAGTTGGCCGCCCGCCGAACTCTCAGCGTCCCTGAGCAGCGCTACCTGAAGTCCCGGGCGGCACAGCTTGGGCCGACCACTCCAGCATGACGAGCCGGCTGGTCATGTCTGGACCGCATCCAGGAGGTTCTGCACGCTTGGGCGGTCACCGATGATGGTGACCCGGCCCGCCTCGATCGCGGCCGGCAGGGACTGCGACCTGCTCAACAGAGCCTGCCAACCGGCGAGATCGGTGTCGATCTGCACATCTGCCTGTGCCCCTGTGATAGCTGTCGCGTTCCAGGCGCACCTCATAGCTCGAAGTCCAGTTCGGATCGGCTTGGGAGTCGAAGAACGTACGCAGACCGAGCATCACCGAGTCCGCGCTGACCTCCCCGGCCAGAGGTAGGACTGGTGAGCGCATACCCCACCGCGCCAACGCGCGGAATACCGGCTCGAGTTCGGCACCCCAGTCGGTCAGTTCGTACACCTGGGAGCCAGCCGGCGGGGACAGCCTCCGCCGCCGGATCACGCCGACGTCCTCGAGGTCGCGCAGGCGCTGGGACAGCACACTCGGCCCAAGATCGGGCAGCACTCGAAACCCCAGCACTCAACTGAGACGATGGTCCACGTCAACGGCGTCGACCTGTGTGCCCAGACTTTCGGCGATCCGGAGGACCCCGCGATCCTGCTCATTGGCGGCGCGGCCAGCTCGATGGACTGGTGGGAGGACGATTTCTGTGCCCAACTAGCGGCCGGGGGCCGATTCGTTCTTCGCTATGACCATCGCGACACCGGGAAGTCGACCAGCTCTCCGGCCGGCTCGCCGACGTACAGTCAGCTCGATCTGGTCGCAGATGCCCTGGGATTGCTCGATACCTACGACCTGGTCGATGCCCACATCGCCGGCATCTCGATGGGCGGTGGCCTGGCTCAACGACTGGTTATCGAGCATCCCGATCGAGTCGCGACACTTATCCTGATCTCCACGAGCCCTGGCGGTCCAGGCGGTCCCGACAACCCGGACCTCCCGCCGATGGGCGAGCAGATCGAGGCGGCCTTCTCCGACCCCGCACCGGAACCGGACTGGTCCGATCGCAGGGCGGTGATCGACTACATGGTCGCGGGGCAGCGGCCGTTCGAGGGAACCCATCCCTTCGACGAGGCGGGTCTGCGAGTCCTCGTCGGTCAAGTTTTCGATCGCACGAACGATATGGCCGCCAGCATGACCAACCACTGGATGCTCGAGGGCGGCGATCCGATCAGAGCGCGGCTCGGACAGGTCGGCGCCCCGACACTCGTCCTGCATGGCACCGAGGACCCGCTGTTTCCGATCGGTCACGGCAAGGCGCTTGCCGACGAGATCCCCGGTGCTGTGTTGATTCCGCTGGAGGGGGTCGGCCATCAGATGCCACCCCGCCAGGTGTGGGAGGTCGTGATCCCGGCAATCCTGGCGCACACCGCGATCAGTGCAACGGAGGCAGGCCGCAGTTCAGAGTGACCCGTCGACGAGCTGGCGCACCTCCACCGCCGTACGGTGGCAGTCGGCGACGCACTCGGCGCTCAGCCCGACGCGACGCAGCGTCGAATCCTCGCTCAAGAGCCTGCTTCCGGTCGTGACCGGGTCCCGTCCCCGAGGACGACCGCGCCCCCCGCCTCGAGCAAGGGGTCATCGTCCAAGGGCGGCCTTCCTTGCCATCCCGCCTCGCGTCCGTGCGTCGAGTCGGTTGCATGCGACCGAATCTCGATACCGGGGCGAGGGTGAGAATTCAGATCGTGATGTGGGCCTTGATCGCCAGCCGGTCGTCCATCATCGCGTAGCCGTCGGGAAGCTCCTCGAGACCGATTGTCAGGTCCAGGACCGCACCGGCGTCGAGCTGTCCATCGACGACCGAGCCGAGCAGGGCCGGTAGATAGGCCCGCGCTGGCGCCATCCCGCCGCGGATCCCGATGTTGCGAGCGAAGATCGCGGACAGGTCGATGCCCTCGACAAGGTGCGGCACACCGACGTACCCCACGCTTCCCCCGTCGCGGGTCATCGCGAACGCGTCATCGAAAGCTGTTTGCGCACCTACGCATTCGCACACGGCGTCCACACCGCCGGTCAGGCTCATGACTTTCTCGAGCACCTCGTCGCCGCTGCCCTGCACGACGTCCGAGGCGCCGAAGTCCACCGCGAGGTGCAGTCGCTCGGCGTGATGGCCAATGGCGATGATCCGCCGAGCTCCGAGCCGGCGAGCCGCCAGGACCGCGCACAGTCCGACCGCTCCGTCGCCGATGATCGCCACGGTCGTGTCGTGGTCCACGCCGGCGCTGATGGCCGCATGATGCCCAGTTGCCATCACGTCGCTGAGCGGCAACAGCCGGGTGGCCGGAACGGCATCGGCCGGGGGTAGGACGACCAGGGTGCCGTCGGCATGCGGAACGCGAACCGCCTCCCCCTGCCCGCCGTCATGGCCCGGCTCGGAAAACGTCCCCCCGTCCACGCACGAACTGCTCAGGCCGGCGCGGCAGTAGTCGCACACCCCGCATGACCACATGAAGGGCGCGAGCACCCGATCCCCCACTCGGACCGTACGAACGTCGGCGCCGACCTCGCTGACCAGCCCGAGGAACTCGTGGCCGATCCGTGCCCCCGGCGGTCGCTGGCCGTAGCCCCGGTAGGCCCAGAGGTCGCTGCCGCCGATCGCCGCGTCGGTCACCTGGACGATGGCATCGGTCTCGAGGACGAGCACCGGATCCGGAACATCCTCCACGCGGACGTTTCCGGGGCCCTCGTACACAGCCGCGCGCATGCCCCGACCCTAGCCAGTACCAGCCGGGTGCCCGCAGCTGCGGGGGCGCCGGTTCAGCCGGTCTGCGGGCCCCGGGCGCGGACCTCGTCCACCGATTCCATGGCGGTACGGAGTTCGACCAGCCAGTCTTCGGTGTGCTGTCCCACCAGGCGCACCGACCAGGCCAGCGCCTCCGACCGTGAGCGGGCCACCCCCGACTCGACCAGTGTGTCGAGCACCTGTCGCTCGGGTTGACGCAGCCGGGTCATCACCGGAATCGCCAGGTGGGTGAACAGGGTGGACGTCGAGCCACATGTGGCGCCCCAGGCCACCTTTCGGCCGAAGCGGTGTTCGGCCGACTGCGCGATCCCGATCCGTTCCTCGCGAGTCTCCTCTCGCCACCTGCTGATCCGGCCGGCCGCCGCCGACGCGCGGGCGTCGTGCTCGGC
>JACCQS010000021.1 GCA_013814015.1 Geodermatophilaceae bacterium
GCCCTGAGTCGTTCGACGTTGGGACCGGGTTCAGGTGGGGTTGGTCAGGCTGAGCTTGCCGAGCAGTTCCTGGGCGGCTTGGGCGTGGCTGGGCACGCACATCACGTCGTAGGTGCTGGCCACCACCTGACTGGTCGAGGTGAAATCTCGCTTGCCGCGGGTGGCGGCGTACCCGATCAGTCCGAAGATCAGCCCGAACACCGCCCCGTACAGCAGACCGAACAGAACCAGGGTGAACAGCTCCCGACCACCGGGTGCGAACAGACCCAGCAGCAGCCCGACGAACAAGCCGAACCAGGCGCCGCTGGCAGCCCCAGCCAGGGCCGTGCGAGCCCAGGTCAGCCGTCCGGTGATCTGCTCGACCATCCGCAGGTCTGACCCGATGATGGTCGTGTTCTCCACCGGAAACTTGTTGTCCGACAGGTAGTCCACGGCGCGCTGGGCCTCGGCGTACGTCCCGTAGGTCCCGATTCGCATCCCGTCTCTGGGCATGTACACAGACGCTGCCATCTGACCTCCTGGTGACTCGAGATCATTCTCCCACGGGCCAAGCGAGCTCAGCGACTCAGGCGAGACTGTCCCGCCAGGCGGTGTGCAGGTCGGCGAAGCGTCCGGAGCCGGCCAGCAGGTCGTACGGCGAACCGTCCTCAATCAGCCGCCCGGCGTCCATGACCAGGACCCGGTCGGCGATCTCCACCGTGGACAGTCGATGGGCGATGATGATCGCCGTACGGTCGGCCAGGATGGTGCGCAGCGCGCGCTGGACCAACCGCTCGCTGGGTACGTCGAGTGAGCTGGTGGCCTCGTCGAGGATCAGCACTGCCGGATCGGCGAGGAACGCCCGGGCAAAGGACACCAACTGGCGTTGCCCGGCCGAGAGTCGACCACCGCGCTTGCGTACATCGGTGTCGTAACCCTCGGGCAGCCGCTGGATGAAGTCGTCAGCACCGATCGCCCGCGCTGCGTGTTCGATCTCGGCGCGGGATGCCTCGGGCCGGCCGAATCCGATGTTGTCGGCGACCGAACCGGAGAACAGGAAACTCTCCTGGGTCACCATGACCACCGCCCGACGCAGATCCTCGTCGGAGCGCCGCCGCAGGTCCACGCCGTCGAGGCACACGGTGCCCTCGCTCGGGTCGTAGAAGCGACCGGCCAGCCGGGCCAACGTCGACTTACCGGCGCCGGTGGCACCGACCAGCGCGACCGTCTGGCCCTGCGGGATGCGCAGATCAAGGCCAGGAAGCACGATCACGTCGCCGTAGCCGAACACCACGCTGTCGAAACGCACATCTCCCGCGGCCTTCGGAAGTGGTTCGGGATCCTGCGCCGGGGGCACACTGGACTGCTCCTCGAGTACACCGGACAGCTTCTCGAGCGCCGCCACTGCGGACTGATAGGAGTTGTAGAACATCGCGACGTCCGACATCGGGTCGAAGAAGCGCCGGACGTAGAGCAGGAACGCGGTCAGCACCCCGATCTGCAGGTCCCCGTCCATGACCCGGACGGCGCCGTACATCAGCACCCCGACGGTGACCAGGTTGCCGATCAGCTGGACGCCAGGCACGAAGATCGACATCAGCCAGAACGCTCGGTCCTGAGCCTTGCGGTTGTCCTCGTTCAGGGTGCGGAAGATCTCCTCGTCCCGAGGCTCCCGACGGAAGGCCTGCACCGCCCGAATTCCGCCGAGTGACTCGACGAACTGGACGATCACCATGGCGACCGTCTCGCGGGTACGCCGGTAGGCCTTGGCCGAGTTCTTCTGGAACCAGCGACCCAGCAGTGCCAACAACGGGAAGGCCAGCATGGTGACCAGGCCCAGCGGTGGATCCAGGACGACCAGCACGATTCCGATCGTCATGATCGAGAACAGTGCAGTGAGCAGACCGTCCAGGCCCTCGTCGAGCAACTCGTTGAGCGCATCGACGTCGGAGGTCAACCGGGAGATGACCCGACCGGAGGTGTAGCGCTCGTGGAAGGCCAACGGCAGGCGCTGCACATGGCTGAACACCCTGCGGCGCAAGGTGAGCAGCATGTCCTGGCCGATTGCGCCCGTGCGCTGCAGAAAGGCGTACCGCAGGATCGCATCGATCCCGGCCGCTATCAGCATTGCCGAGCCGATGATGATCAGTGGCCCGATGTCGCCGTCGTCCATGAGGGCCGGCAGCGCGTTGTCGATCCCGAGTCCAACCAGCCACGGCCCGGCGAGCCAGGCGGCGTTCTGCACGAGAATGACCAGCAGCAGCCAGCGCACCTGCCGCCGGTGCGGACGGAGCAACTCGCCGAGCAACCGCCGGGACCGCGCGCGCAGGAAGACACCTGCTCCCGAGGGCAGATCGTCGACATCTTCGGTGGCGATGCCTCGCCATTTTCGTTCCGCGGCCGAAGCAGCCGCTGCCGAGTTTGAGTCTGACTTGGGGTTCGGCTCCGTGGTCATCGGCCGACCCCCTCGTCCTGCATCTGTCGGCCCCCGGACGAGTCGTCTCTGTCGGCTTCGTCCGGTTCGTCGTCGCTGTCGGCGGACAGGATCGAGCGGTAGGCGGGAACGGTCGCCAACAGGTCGGAGTGCCGGCCCACGTGGGTGATCGTCCCGCCGTCGAGCAGGGCAACCCGATCCGCCAGCAGCACGGTCGACGGGCGGTGAGCCACCACCAGCGCGGTGGTGCCCGCCAGGACCCGGCGTAGCGCTTCCTCGACCAGTGATTCGGTGTGCACGTCCAGCGCGGACAGCGGATCGTCGAGAACCAGGACCGTGGGGCGACCCAGTACCGCCCGCGCCAGCGCCAGTCGCTGGCGCTGGCCACCGGACAGGCTCATCCCCTGCTCACCCAGCCGGGTGTCCAGGCCCCAGGGCAAGTCATGGACGAAGGACGCCTGAGCGACCTCGATTGCCTCGGCGACCTCCTCGTCGGTCGCGTCCGGTCGACCGAGGGTGAGATTTTCCCGCGCGCTCATCGAGAACAAGGTGGCATCTTCGAAGGCGGTCGCCACCTGGCTGCGAAGCTGGCTCAACGGTTGATCACGGATGTCGACCCCGTCGATCGTGATCCGGCCGGCAGTCACGTCGTACAGCCGTGGGATGAGCGCGGTCAGCGTGGTCTTACCCGAGCCGGTCGCGCCGACCAAGGCCACCGTCTCTCCAGGGGCGATTTCCAATTCGATGTCGTGCAACACCGGCGTGGCCGCGTCGGGATAGCCGAAACCGACCCCCTCCAGCCGAACCAGGCCAGCGCCCAGAGGCTGCTCGCGAACCCCCGGTGCATCCAGGATCGTCGGCTCGGCATCGAGAAGTTCGAAGATGCGATCGGCGGCCGTAGCCGCTTCCAGGGTGGAGGCCAGCAACCAGCCGATGGACAGGATCGGCCAGACCATGACCGTGAAGAGGGCGATGAAGCTGACCAGGGTGCCGAGGGAGATCGCACCACCGGTTACCGCGAACGAGCCGCCGACCAGGACGCCGGCCAGGACGAGTTGGGGCTGCAATTCGAAGATCGCCCAGATGACGGCCAGCAGCTTGACCTTGCCCAGCTCCAGCTTCTGCAGCCGTACGGCCTTGGCATCGAAGCGGCCGAACACCAGGCCGCGCCGGCCCAGGGCCTTGATGATCCGGATACCGAGTACCGACTCCTCGACGTCGGTGGCGAGCTCGCCCTGTTGGTCCTGGACCTGGCGGGAGACCACGTTGTAGCGCCGCTCGAAACGCACGCCGACGAAGATCAGCGGGATCGCACAGACAGCGCTGAAGATGCCCAGCGGCCAGTAGATGCCGATCAGCAGCACCATGATCACGATGCAGCTCACGATGTTGACCACGAGGAAGATGGCCGAGAAACCGACGAACCGCCGGATCGAGGACACGTCGCTGCTGGCCCGGCTCAGCAGTTGGCCAGAGGACCACCGATCGTGGAAGGCCACCGGCAGGCGTAACAGGTGGGCATAGATGTGATCACGCAGGTCACGCTCCATCGCCAGACTGGACTTGGTCATCGCCCAGCGCCGCAGGAAGAACAGAAAGGCCTCGGCGACTCCGAATGCCAGCGCCAACAATCCGAGCGGAATCAAACCCGCCTTGTCCAGATCCGCGATCGGCCCGTCGATGACGTCTTGAGTGATCAGTGGGATGGCGATCTGGACCAGCGTGGCTCCAAGCGCGCCGAACAAGGTGACTAGCACCAGACCGCGGTAGGGCCGGATGTAGGGCCACAACCGCTTCAGCGAGGCAAGTCTCGGGCCCGCCTCCGGGTTCGCGGATACCCCGGGGTCATTGGCCATAGTGAATCCGAGGCTACGTGGCGGCTACGACCCTGACGATCGAGTTTCGCTGCGCGCGCAGCGCGGCCTTTCCCCAGCCAGGACTGCGGGTTCGTTCTGTATTCACCGGGCGGTACGGATCGGAATCCGGGCGCTTCGCGCAGACTCTTGTCGGAGCCGCCGGTCCCGTACGGCGCGCAACCCGCAATGCTGGCCGGGTAGGCGACGGCGCATCCGGTAGGGCGGCCATGGCGCGGTTCGCTGCCGGGCGGGGCTGGGTTCAGCCGGGGCGGCGTACGCCGAAGACGATGTCCTCCCAGGACGGGATCCGAGCCCGGGGGTCATGCGCCCGAGCGTCGCCTTCGGGATCCTCGTGGCCGTTCGACGGGATCGGGCCGGCGCCGCCTCCGATCAGTACGTCGACCGGCGCTCCGCGGTACCTGCGGTCTTCGCCGCCCTTGCCGGGCACCGGCGGGACCGACAACGGCGAGGTGTCGTGTTCGAACGGTCCACTCCCGGCTGGCCCGCCTTCCTCGTTGACCACTCGTACGAGTCGGGTGCCTTCGGCGAATTCGGCGGTCTCCGCGTCCAGCGGGGTAACCGACCGGGTCGCCACCTCGTACTCCCAGCGCGTCGTACCGGACCTGTGTCCGGCCCGCCAAGCCAGCCGGATCTCCCAATTGGGACCGGACCGGCAGGCATCCCAGCGACTCTCGGCGGCACCCAGGACCGCGAGGCGTTCCGCGATGAATTCCGCCAATGGAAGGGCGGTTTGGCTCTCGCGCAGCCGGACCCGTGCGGTACTGGCCCGCTCGACCATCCTGCTCCGCTCTTGGAGCACGGGGTAGGCGTAGCGCTCGATCCGCTCCAGTCGCATGCCGGAGGCGGCCGCGACCTGCTCGGCGCTCTCCCCGGCCCGGATCCGGCTCTGGATCTCGCGCGGTGGAAGATCCGCGCCGACGTCGATCTCGATCTGGCCGAGCCGACTGACATCTCCACGGGCGGCGGCCCGCAGCCGCTCGTCGATCGAGAGGGCGAAGCGCTCTCCGTTGTCGATCGCCTGGGGCACGTCAGGGGCCAGAATCAGCGTTCGGCCGTCCTCGGCCAGCTCGACGAATCGCAGCGTGCGCATGCCTACCTCCCGGTACGGGCGCTCGAGGCCCGAGGTCGTGCCCTCTGCCTCGCAGGCTAGTGGCGCATCTCGCGACTATCGGGGACCGACGCGCAGGTCGCCCTGCGGAGTCGCCGCGGGTCGCCGAATGCACCCTTTTCCCGTGCCGGACAGGTGCGGTTGGAGTACGGCGGCGACTCGCACGTCTGGGTCAGCGGAGCTCGGTGACCACGTGGTCGATGCAGCGGGTCAGGGCGCTGACGTCTTCGGGGTCGGCCGCCGGGAACATCCCGATTCGGAGTTGGTTGCGGCCGAGTTTGCGGTACGGCTCGGTGTCCACGATCCCGTTCGCCCGCAGCGCTGAGGCCAGCGCGGTCGCGTCCACGGAATCGTCGAAGTCGATCGTGCCGACGACGTAGGAGCGTGCGCTGGGTTCGGTTACGAAGCAACTCGCGTACGACGAGGCAGCCGCCCAGTCGTACAGCCGAGACGAGGAGTCCCTCGTACGCCCGACCGCACCTGCCAGACCGCCCAGCCCGTGCAACCAGTCCAGCTGGTCGGCGAGCAGGTACACGGTCGCCACGGCCGGGGTGTTGTAGGTCTGGTCCTTGGTCGAGTTGTCCACAGCGATGGACAGGTCGAGGAAAGCCGGCATCCAGCGCTGGCTGGCCTTGATCTCGGCGATCCGCTCCAGCGCCCGGGGCGACATCAGCGCGATCCAGAGACCGCCGTCACCGGCGAAGCACTTCTGCGGGGCGAAGTAGTAGACGTCGGTCTCAACGACGTCAACCGGCAGACCACCTGCGCCACTGGTGGCATCGACCAGGACCAGCGAATCCTCGGCGACACCGGAAGGGCGTAAGACCGGAGCCATCACACCGGTCGATGTCTCGTTGTGCGCCCAGGCGTAGGCATCCACACCCTCGGCCGCCGCTGGGAGTACGAGCGAACCGGGCTCCGCTCGGCTCACCGCCGGGTCACCCAGGAACGGTGCCTCCTGCACCACGGTGGCGAACTTGGCCGAGAACTCGCCGTAGGTACCGTGTGCCGACCGCTCGCGGATCAGCCCGAAAGAAGCTGCGTCCCAGAACGCCGTCGTACCACCGTTCCCGAGGACTACCTCGTACCCGTCGGGTAGCGAGAAGAGCTCGCGCAGGCCCGCGCGTACCCGGCCGACCAGGGACTTGACCGGCTTCTGGCGGTGCGAGGTCCCCATGAGTGCGGCCCCGTCGCCGGCCAGCGCGGCCAGCGCCTCCGGACGAACCTTGGACGGGCCGCAACCGAAGCGGCCGTCGACCGGTAGCAGTTCGGTGGGGATCGCGATGCCCATCCGTTGCTCAGCCACCAGCCAACTGGAGTTGATGTGGAATGGAGTCCCAGCCCTCGACATCCTCAGGGGAACGCGGATCCGGGCCGACGTAGCGAGCAGAGGGGCGGACCAGGCGACCGGTGACTTTCTGCTCGAGGATGTGCGCGCACCACCCGGCCGTACGCGCACAGGTGAACATCGAGGTGAACATGTGTGAAGGCACCTCGGCGAAGTCCAGGACGACGGCCGCCCAGTACTCGACATTGGTCTCGATCGGTCGGTCCGGGCGTCGCTCGCGAAGCGCT
>JACCQS010000064.1 GCA_013814015.1 Geodermatophilaceae bacterium
ACACCGAGCGGCCCGGCAGGTTCATCGGCTGGACCCTGCCAGAGCTCGCGGTGCTGAACACCTACCGCCGGCGGGCGGCCTAGAGCACGGCGTCAAGCCCACCCGCCCGGCCGCTGGGTATGGCGTCCGGGACCACGGGAGGTATGGCAGGAGAGCGGTCCTCACTTTGCCGCATTGACCCTGCCAGCGCCGCCGACGATCCCCCCGGAAACCTCGCACGGCGGCCGGGGGGATCGTCATGTCGGCAGCAGATAGAACTAGTACAGCCCCGCGATAGAGACCATCATCGCGATCTCCTTGCGCCCCCCGCTGTCGAGCAGTTCGCGCTTGCCCGCCTCACGTACGTCCGCGGCTTGGGCACGCAGCACCTCGGCCAGCGGGGTACCGCGCTCCAGGGCAACGACCAGGCCGTCGACGAATCGTGCCAGCGGTGCCAGCGAGGTGCGCTCCACCAGCCCCTGCAGCGCCTCGACCAGCGGAACCCCGGCCCGCGCCCGGCCCAAGGTCTCGGCAAGTTCCTGACCGAGCTGCCCACCGCTGAGTCGACAGACCCGATCGATCGCGCCGACCGGGCTCTCCCCCGCGGTCACCGCAAGGGCCAGCAACTCGGCGACGATCGGGAATTCGGCGAGCATGATCTGCTCGCGCTTGGTGACCTCCTGGGTCAACCACCAATCGCGGCCGAGTAAGCCGCCGACGAACCCGGCTCCGCACAGCAGGGTCACCGAGAGCAGGTTCAGCGTCCCGCTGACGGTGGTGAAGACCAGGGCCGTCACCGAGCCGGCGCCCAGGCCCAACACGGCCCAGATGACCTGTTCGATTCTGAAGTCCTCGACGGAGTCGGCACTGCCCAGGGCAGCGAGGCGGCGCCGTACAGAGGCACGACCACCCAGCAGCCGGTCCGCGATCCGGGCACCGTCGGTGATGGCAGGACCGGCCAGTCGCCGGATCAGACCCGTCAAACCCGAAGCCGGGGCAGCCACCGACAGCAGGCGCGACGGAGTAGGGGTGTCACGGAGGTAGGGCGCCAGGCGATTCTCGAGTCGAATCGCCTGTAAAGGTGGCGCGGCGCGCACGGCCACCAAGATCCCGATCGCGGCGACCAATCCGAGGCTCATGCCCAGCAAGGTGGGACTCATGACAAGACCCGCGGTTCCTCAGGCAGCCGTCCGATCCGCAGCATAAGCCGGTAGGCGAACATGCAGACCACACCGCCGCCGATCAGCAGACTGGTCCCGACCGGGGTGTCGTAGGCGACCAGCGTGGTCTGCTGGGTGGCCAACAAGAGCAGCACCGCCCATGGGGCCGCGACCGCCAGGCGAGCAGCATTGACCGTCCACCCCTGGCGGGTCTCCAGCTCGGCTCGCACCCGAGCGTCCTCGCGCAGGAATGTGGCCAAGGTCCTGAGCACCCTGCCCAAGTCGGTGCCGCCGACCTCCCGAGCCACTCGCAGGGTCTCGACGATCCGGTCGGCCACCGGATCGGCCAGCTCGTCCTTGAGCGCGTCGAGGCAGGCCATGAACCGACCGCTCGACCGATACCGGGCAGCGAAGTCGGCGAAGGGCCCGCGCAGGACTTCCGGTCCGCGAACGGCTAAGCCGGACAAAGCTTCTGGAAGCGACAAGCCCGCGCGTACGGCCGAGACCAGGTTGTCCACGACCTCCGGCCACACCGCGCGCAGATCCGCGAGTCGCTTGCCGGCCAGACGCCGGACAAGCACCCAGGGCAGCAGTGCCCCGAACACGCCGAAGCAGATACTGATTGTCACGGTGCTGGTGGCCAGCAACACGATGACCATCGAGAGCAGCCCCGTAGCGACCTGCACGAAGAGCAGCTGCGTCGAACTGGCTCCCTGCAGTCCCGCGCGACGCAGTCGCTCGTTGCGGTTTCGGGTGAAGCCGCCGGTGCGCCCGACGGGGGTTGAAGTGCCTCCTCGGCTTCGCCAGATCAGCAGCAACCCGCTGCCCAGGAGCAGCCCAAGGACAGCGCCCAGTCCACCGGTGCTCACCAGGCGCGCCCGTTGATGGTGTGCCTGGCGGCACTCGGCTCGTCTGCGGAAGGGCCTAGGACACTGAGTAATTCGATGCCGATGCGGGCAAACCGATCAGCGTGCGGAGGGAATCCGTCCGCGCGGACGAGGGCACCGTCGCGGGAGTGAAAGATGTC
>JACCQS010000069.1 GCA_013814015.1 Geodermatophilaceae bacterium
CAGCTGCGCTCGGTCGGTGCGGTGGTCTGCGCCGCGGGGGAGACGTTGGCACCGGCGGACAAGAAGCTGTACGCGCTCCGGGACGTCACGGGGACGGTCGAATCGATCCCGCTGATCGCCAGTTCGATCATGAGCAAGAAGATCGCCGAGGGCGCCGGAGCACTGGTCCTGGACGTCAAGGTCGGCTCCGGTGCATTCATGAAGACCGTCGAGGATGCGACCGAACTCGCTCGCACAATGGTCGGCATCGGCACGAAGGCCGGCGTAGGTACGGTCGCGCTGGTCACGGCCATGGACCGGCCGCTGGGCCGCTCGGCCGGCAACGCGGTCGAGGTGGCGGAAGCGGTGGAGGTCCTGGCTGGCGGCGGGCCAGCGGACGTCGTCGAGCTGACGGTGCGCCTGGCGCAGGAGATGCTGGACGGAGCAGGCGTCACCGACGCCGACCCGGCGGCGGTGCTGGCCAGCGGCAGGGCGATGGACACCTGGAAGGCGATGATCAGCGCTCAGGGCGGCGATCCGGACGCCGCGCTCCCAGTGGCCCGGGAGCACCATGTCCTACCTGCGCCTGCGACCGGTCGGCTGACTCGGCTGGATGCCTACGGCGTGGGCGTTGCCGCCTGGCGATTGGGGGCCGGTCGAGCCCGCAAGCAGGATCCGGTCTCAGCGACGGCCGGTGTCACTTGGCACGCCGGTGTAGGCGACCAGGTTCGCGAAGGGCAGCCCCTGCTGGAACTGCACACCGACGACCCCGAACGAATCCCGCGGGCACTCGAAGCGCTCGAGGACGCCATCGGGGTCGACACCGGCCACGAACTGCTGCCGCTGATCGTGGTTCGCATCGCGTCGGCCTGATGTCGTAGGTCTGCAGGCGCCACACCCGGCGAGATCTCTGCAGTCCTGCGACAGCAGTGGCGTGGTCCCCGGCGTCCACGGAACGACGGACCGCAACCAGCCACCCGGGCCTAGGGGCGGCCCGCTCCGTACGGGAGGCTGATCGCATGACAACGGATTCACCGCACGTCGATCAGCAGATCCCTGCAGCACCGGCTCAGGTCGATGTCGCAATCAGCGTGCGCGGGCTGCGAAAGACCTACGGCGCTCATGTGGCGGTCGCCAGCCTCGATCTGGACATCGTGCGCGGCGAGATCTTCGCGCTGCTCGGTCCCAATGGCGCCGGCAAGACCACGACCGTCGAGATCCTGGAGGGCTACCGCCGACGCGATGCCGGGGAGGTCAACGTTCTCGGCGTCGATCCGGCCAAGGCCGACGCCCGATGGAAATCCCGGATCGGCATCGTCTTGCAGAGCAAGGGCGGCGACAGCGAACTCACGGTGGCCGAAACAGTGCGCGTACAAGCCGCCTACTTCGCCGATCCGCGTCCCGTCGAGGAAGTGATCGGCCTGGTCGGGTTGACCGACAAGCTCAAGGCTCGGGCCAGCTCACTGTCAGGTGGGCAGCAGCGCCGGCTGGACGTGGCATTGGGCATCGTCGGGCGACCGCGGCTGCTGTTTCTGGACGAGCCCACGACCGGGTTCGATCCCGAGGCCCGGCGACAGTTCTGGGAGCTGATCAGGCAGCTGCGAGAGCTGGGTACGACGATGCTCCTGACGACGCACTACCTCGATGAGGCCGAGGCCCTGGCCGACCGGGTGGGTGTGATCGCCGCGGGCACCCTCGTCGAGGTCGGCATTCCGGCTGAACTCGGCGGACGTCACCTTGCGCCGGCACGAGTGCACTGGGTCGAGGACGGGCAACGTCGCGAACAGACCACGGCCACGCCGACAGCCGTCGTGCATGCGCTGAGCCAGCGGCTGGGCGGGGAGATCCCCGAACTGGCCGTGCAGCGCCCGAGCCTCGAGGACATCTACCTACAGATGATCGGACAACCAGCGTGAGTGCCATGACACCCGGAGCCGTGACTGCGAAGACCGACGCCCGTCCGGAGCTACCGCCGGCAGGTCAGGTGTACGTCGCGCGCTCCCGAGTCGAGATACTCGAGTTCTTCCGACAGAAGGAAGCTCTTGTCTTCACCCTGATCTTCCCGTCCCTGCTGTTGCTGATCTTCGGTGCCGTGCTCAACTTCGAGCTCGCGCCCGGGCTGACCTTCGTGCAGTACTTCATGGCCGGAATGGTTGCCTCGGGAGTCCTGGCTTCGGGCTTCCAGAACCTCGCGATCACCATCGCGATCGAACGCAGTGAAGGCCGCCTCAAACGGCTGTCCGGGACACCGATGCCGAAGTCCGCCTATTTCGTCGGCAAGATCGTGCAGGTCATCGTGGTCGGCGTGGCCACGATTGCCCTGCTGTTCGTGGTCGGGGTGGCCGTGTACGGCGTCGACCTGCCGTCGACCGCTGCCAAGTGGGCGACCCTGGTGTGGGTCACCCTGTTGGGCCTTGCCGCCTGCTCGTTGCTCGGCATCGCGTTCTCCAGCGCGATCAAGAACGGCAAGTCCGCACCGGCCATCGTCACGCCGATCGCCCTGGTCCTGCAGTTCACCTCGGGCGTCTTCTTCGTGTTCACCGACCTGCCTGAATGGATGCAGAACTTCGCCGCGATCTTCCCGCTCAAGTGGCTGACGCAGGGGATGCGGGCCGCCTTCCTGCCGGACTCCTTCGCGGCTCAGGAAGCCGCCGGTTCCTTCGAACTGGGCAGGGTCGCTCTGGTGCTCGGTGCCTGGACCTTCGTCGGGATGGTCCTTTGTGTCCTGGTCTTCCGCTGGCGCGACCGCGCGGACGGCTGACTCGAAACCCCACCAAGCCTGCACCGGGTAGGTGCATCGGCGTGACTCCTCACAACCCGGACAGGAATTCGCGTACTGCGGCGTTGAACTCCTCCGGCGCCTCGACGTTGATTCCATGCCCAGTCCCTGGTACCACAACCAGACGTGAACCGCCGATCTGCGCGTGTAGGTCGTTCGCGACGTGCAGCGGTGAACGCTCGTCCCGTTCGCCATAGAGCAGCAGAGTGGGCACGCTGATGAGCGGCAGCACGTCGCGCAGGTCGGCGTCCAAGAATGCCTCCGCGGCTGGCCGGAAGCCTTCGGGCCGAACGTCGCGCAGGATGTCCATCGCCTCGGCCTGCACATCCGTCGGGGTCGGGTCACGGTAGACCGTGGCCAGGAAGTCAGCGCCCCACTCCTCCACCGGACGGTCGAGAATCTCGTACACCCACCGTTTGCGCCGGGCAACCTCGTGCGGCGGCAGCGAACCGGCCCATCCCGCATACGCCGATGCCAGGATCAACCGACGAGGGATCGCTGGATGATGCCGATACAAGGCGAGTGCGTACAGCGAACCGAACGACAGGCCGCCGACATACGGGTGCCCGACATCCAGGGCACGTAGAAAACCGGCAAGGCAGTCGGCGAAGTCCTGAATCGTGAATCCTTCGGGCGCGTCGTCGGAGCCTCCACAGCCGGGACAGTCCACGGCGATCACGTCAAGGCTGTCGGACAGACCGTCCAACTGTCTGCGCCACTCGCGGCTATCGCTGAAGGCCCCGTGCAGCAGTAGCAGGGGCTCGCCATGACCGGAACGGCGATAGGCGATCCTCAGCCCGGCAACGTCCACGGACAGCAGCCTCGGTTCCACCCGGACGAGCATGCGCCGTGGCGGTTGCCTCGACAAGGCTCGAGCCCCGTCCAGCCGGCCGACGGCTGGCGTTGGCATTCGTGCTCGGGCGATAGCGTTCGGTTCATGCAGAGCGCACTCGACGAGGAGTCGATCCGAGCGGTCCCGAAGGTCTTGCTCCACGACCATCTGGATGGTGGCGTACGACCGCAGACGGTCGCTGAACTGGCCGCGGACGTGGGAAATGCGGACCTGCCGGCGACCGATCCGCTCGCGCTGGCAGCGTGGTTCCGTACCGCGGCGGATTCGGGTTCGCTGGAGCGCTATCTCGAGACCTTCGTGCACACCGTCGGGGTGATGCAGACCCGCGCCGCGCTGGTCCGGGTATCGGCAGAGTGCGCGCTGGACCTTGCCCGCGACGGCGTCGTCTACGCCGAGGTCCGGTTCGCGCCGGAACTGCACGTCGAGCACGGACTGGAACTCAGCGAGGTCATCGACGCGGTGCTTGCCGGGTTCGCCGACGGAGTCGCCCATGCGGGCGCGGCGCCGGGCGGCGGGCATCGGATCCGAATCGGTGTGTTGCTCACCGCCATGCGTCACGCTGCTCGGTCTCGAGAGATCGCCGAACTGGCTATCGCCTATCGCGATCGAGGAGTCGTCGGCTTTGACATAGCCGGCGCCGAGGCCGGATTTCCGCCCACCCGGCATCTCGATGCCTTCGAGTACATGAGGAGGGAGAACGGGCACTTCACCATCCATGCCGGCGAGGCGTTCGGGCTGCCCTCGATCTGGGAGGCCCTGCAATGGTGCGGGGCGGACCGCCTCGGTCACGGCGTGCGCATCGTCGATGACATCACCGTCGAGGGGAACGGTACGGCGACCCTGGGTCGCCTGGCCGCCTACGTACGCGACACGCGCGTCCCACTGGAGATGTGCCCGTCCTCCAACGTGCAGACCGGCGCGGTCTCGAGTATCGGTGAGCACCCGATCGGGTTGCTGCGCCGCCTGGGGTTTCGGGTCACTGTGAACACCGACAACCGCCTGATGAGCGACTGCAGTATGACCTCGGAGATGCTCGCTCTCGTCGAGGCATTCGGGTACGGCTGGTCGGATCTGCAATGGCTCACGGTCAACGCGATGAAGTCGGCCTTCATCCCCTTCGACGAGCGGCTCACACTGATCAACGACGTCATCAAACCGGCCTACGCCGCATTGATCGATGAGCCGAACCGCATCGAGATCCGTTAAGCCCGGTGATGTGCGAAAACCGGCAGCTCCGGCTCGATTCGTGCCGGTTCTCGCTCATTGCCTGAGGCGGCGGCTCAAGCGAACGGTTAGTCGTGCCAGCGGACGGCGCCGGTCACCTTCTCCACGAGTTCGTCCCAGGCCGAGGCCATCGCCGCAGTATCCGCAGGTGCCAACGACTTTCCAACTCCGCGTTGGCTCTCGACCAGAGCTCGGCCGAGTGGAGTCGTCGGTCGAATGAGCTCATCGACGCTGTCCAGGTCGGCGTACTCGGCGATGTCGAGTACGCCGTCGAAGGCATGCGCCAACCGCGAATAGTCGAAGACATCGGTGTCGCCGCCGCGGCCGAACAGCTCGGAGATGTCGGCCAGGTCGTAGCGGTCCTCCTCGGCCGGAAGAGCGGCGACATCGCTGTCCACGACATCCGGCCAGGTGGCAATCTCCTTGAGGTCGTGCGGGTTCTTGCCGCGGATGAAGGTGCCGAGACCCTCGGCCGACCGGAAGAGGTGCACCCTGCCCTTACTGCCCAGGAAACGGGGCGCATCATCGACGTAGCACCGCAGAGTCAGGCCGCTGCCCTCGGGCAGGGTGAGTTCGACCGGCAGGATCCCGACCGATTCCCAGAACTCCGTGGCCTCGTCGACCTCGTCGGCATCGGCCTCCCAGGCGGTGCTGGGCAATTGGATGACGGCCGTTCCGGTAACTGGTTCCTCGACGAGGACCTCGTTCTCATCGGTCTCCAAGGCGCGGCGGTCGGCGTCCTCGACCTCGCGGCCGAGCTTTCCCGCCGCGGCCTGGCGCTTCGTTCGTTCTGCGGCGACCTTTTCGGTGCGCTCGGCGTCCTTGGCCGAGAGTTCCTTCTCCTCGGCGTCCAGGATCCTCACGTCGACCTTGGGCCAGCGGATCCGCTTGCCGAGCCGGGTCAGCACGGTCTCCCAGTGCTCGTCGACCGCCTTGCCCACCGCCGTCCAGGAATTCTCACCCTCACGGCCGACGAAGGCGTCGGCACCCATGGACAGCAGCCCGATCTCGGGCACCTGCTCCAGGTCGCGCACGATCCGGGTCGCGGCACAGCACTCCGCGATCCGGCTGACGATGTCGATGGTGTCCGCGACTTCCCCGACGGACCAGCGATCCGGGGTCTCGGCGACCAGGTCGTACAGGCCGTCGAGGTCGTACCGGTGGTCGTCGTCCGGAGTCAGATCCCGAGCCGGCAGTGCTGCTACGACCGGCCACACCGGATGGTCGTCGAGGTCGTGCTCGGTCGCCGTTCGGCTGTAGGCGGCCAACTCGCGTTCGGACTCGAACAGGTGCAGCCGGCCCTCGGCACCGAGGAAGGCCTGCCACTGCTCGCCGTCCTCCTCCCATGGCGGAGCCCACAGGGTGTAGCCGGTCCGGTCGTCGAGAGTAAGCGCGATGGGGACGATGGAGGGTGCGGCCATGGGAGGAAGGTCAGACTCCGATCGGGTGCCAGACGGTCTTGGTCTCCAAGAACGCGGTCATCCGGGACAGTCCCGGTTCGGCGGCCCAGTCTGGACTACCAACCGACGGGCGTCGAACCCGCTTCAGGGTTCCGGCGGCTTTCGCCTCCAGATCGCGCGCCAACTCGGCATCGGCGCCCTCTGCCTCATCCGAGCCGCCGACGGTGCCGGTCAGGTCGATCGCGTTCACATCGGCGTGCTCGGCAAGCCATGGGCCGATCTCCGCGGCCCCGCCAGTCAGCAGGTTCACGACACCACCGGGTACGTCGGAGGTCGCAAAGGCCTCGGCCAGGGTGATGGCCGGAAGCGGCCGCCGCTTCGAGGAGACGGCCACAACGACGTTTCCACCGGCCAGTGTGGGGGCAAGGACGCTGACCAGCCCGAGCAGCGAAGAGTCTTGCGGGGCAAGGATGGCCACCACGCCGGTAGGTTCAGGGATGGAAAAATCGAAGTACGGCCCGGCGACTGGATTGGTGCCACCGACCACCTGCGAGAGCTTGTCGGTCCATCCGGCGTACCAGACCCAGCGGTCGATCGCGGCCGCGACGACGCCTCGCGCCTGGGTCAGGCGCAGTCCCTCACCGGCGGCGACCTCGGTGGCAAATTGCTCGGCCCGCCCCTCCATCACCTCGGCGACCCGGTACAGCACCTGACCGCGGTTGTACGCCGTTGCCCCGGACCACCCGGAGAAGGCGCCGCGCGCTGCCACGACTGCATCGCGGGCGTCCTTGCGTGAGGCCCGGCTCGCGTTGGCGAGAAACTCGCCCTTGGTGTCGGTCACGACATAGGAGCGTCCCGACTCCGAGCGCGGGAACTTGCCGCCGATGTAGAGCTTGTAGGTCTTCCTGACATCCAATCGTGAACTCACGCCTCACTCCTCCTCGACACCGGCGAGGTAGGCGGCCAAACCGTGCCGGCCACCTTCGCGGCCGTAGCCGGATTCCTTGTAACCGCCGAAGGGGCTGGTTGGATCGAACCGGTTGAAGGTGTTGGCCCACACCACCCCCGCGCGCAACCGAGAGGCGATCGCCAGGATCCGTGACCCCTTGTCGCTCCAGATCCCGGCCGACAGTCCGTACGGGGTGTTGTTGGCCTTGGCGACCGCCTCGTCGGGTGTACGGAAGGTCAGCACGGACAGGACCGGCCCGAAGATCTCGTCACGCGCGATCCGATGAGCCGGCGAGACCTCGGTGAAGATGGTTGGTGGGAACCAGAATCCGCGATCGGGGAGGTCACACGGCGGCGACCAGCGCACCGCTCCCTCCTCCTCGCCGATGGCCGACAACTCCCGGATCCGGGCCAGTTGCTCGGCGGAGTTGATCGCGCCGACATCGGTGTTCTTGTCCAGCGGGTCGCCCACCCGCAGCATCTTCAGGCGGCGCCGCAGCGAGGAGTTGACCTCCTCGGCCACCGACTCCTGCACCAGGAGGCGCGAACCGGCACAGCAGACGTGTCCCTGGTTGAAGAAGATGCCATTGACGATGCCCTCGACCGCTTGGTCGATGGGGGCGTCGTCGAAGACGATGTTGGCGGCCTTGCCGCCCAGTTCAAGGGTCAGTTTCTTGCGCGTACCGGCGGCGCTGATCGCGATCTGACGGCCGACTTCGGTCGACCCCGTGAACGCGATCTTGTCGATGTCGGGGTGCTCCACCAGTGCCCGGCCGGTGTTCCCGGCGCCGTTGATGATGTTGACCACGCCGGGAGGCAGATCGGCCTGTTGGCAGATCTCGGCAAACAGCAGCGCGGTCAGCGGTGTGGTCTCGGCCGGCTTCAGCACGACGGTGTTGCCGGCGGCAAGTGCCGGCGCGATTTTCCAGGCCAACATGAGGAGCGGGAAATTCCACGGAATGACCTGCGCCGCAACGCCCAACGGCTTGGGGTCAGGCCCGTACACGGCGTAGGCGAGCTTGTCGGCCCATCCGGCGTAGTAGAAGAAGTGTGCGGCCATCAACGGGACGTCGACGTCCCGGGACTCACGGATCGGCTTGCCATTGTCCAGGGACTCCAACACGGCGAGTTCCCGTGATCGTTCCTGGATGATGCGGGCGATCCGGAAGAGGTACTTCCCGCGCTCAGCGGGCGCCAACCGGGACCAGGTGCCGTTGTAGGCCCGACGCGCAGCGCGTACCGCGGTGTCGACGTCGGCCGCATCCGCGGCGCTGACCTCGGCCAGCACCTCCTCGGTGGCGGGGCTGATCGACTTGAAGCTCGGTCCGTGCCCGTCGACGAACTCGCCGTTGATGAACAGACCGTAGGAGGCGCGCAGGTCCACGATCGCGCGGGACTCCGGAGCCGGGGCGTACTCGAAGCCCACTGCGGCCGTGGGCGGTGAGGAACTCATCTGGGTCACCTTGCTCTAGTCGACGGTGACGTAGTCGGGGCCGGAGTAGTGCCCGGTGCGGAGCTTGTGCCGCTGTAGCAGTAGGTCGTTGAGCAGGCTGGACGCACCGATCCGGAACAGGTCCGGGTGCAGCCACTCAGGTCCGGTCGTCTCGTTGATCAGCACGAGATGCTTGATCGCGTCCTTGCTCGTCCGGATGCCACCGGCGGGTTTGACCCCGATCCGACGGCCCGTGGCCTCGGCGAAGTCACGGACCGCCTCGAGCATGACCATCGTGACCGGGAGGGTGGCGGCCGGCGACATCTTGCCGGTGGAGGTCTTGATGAAGTCGCCGCCGGCAAGCATCGCCAACCACGACGCGCGTCGGACGTTGTCGTAGGTGGCGAGCTCGCCGGTCTCGAGGATGACCTTGAGATGGGCGCTGCCGCAGGCATGCTTGACCGCGACGATCTCGTCGAAGACCGCGGAGTAACGCCCGGACAGGAACGCCCCCCGGTCGATGACCATGTCGATCTCGTCGGCACCCGCGCGTACCGCGTCCTGGACGTCGGCGATCTTGACCTCGCGGCTGGCGCGCCCGCTCGGAAAGGCGGTGGCCACGGCGGCGATGTGGACGCCGCTGCCCTCGAGCGCTTCGACGGCGTACGGGACCAAATCGCCGTACACGCACACCGCAGCGGTCGGTGGGCAGCTGGGATCACTCGGGTCCGGGCGGCGCGCCTTGGCGCACAACGAAGCCACCTTGCCGGGGGTGTCGGAGCCCTCGAGCGTGGTCAGGTCGATCAGCCCGATCGCGGTGTCGATCGCCCAGGCCTTCGCGGTCGTCTTGATCGAGCGGGTGGCCAGGGTCGCCACCCGCGCCTCGGCCCCGACCTGATCGACGCCCGGCAGGCCGTGCAAAAAGGCGCGCAGCGAAGCGTTGTCCCGCGTGGCATCAAGGTAGGCGGGAGGAACCGCCGTCGAAGGGCCGGCGGTGTCAAGCGTCGGGGCAGCCACGATGGACAAGTCTAGTGGCCGAAGCAGCGCGCTACGGTTACTCCTCGTGCAGACCACCGTCGTTGATCATCCGCTCGCCCGCGCCCGCCTGACCACGATGCGCGACGAGGTGACCGACAGCGCGACTTTCCGCGCGGCCCTGGCTGAACTCACCGTCATGCTGCTCTTCGAGGCCACGCGTGACCTTCCGGTCGAGGACTTCCCGATCACGACGCCGGTCGGGCCGACGCTCGGAACGAAGGTGAGCACGCCTCCGGTGCTGGTGCCGGTCTTGCGCGCCGGGCTGGGCATGGCCGATGCTGCTTTCGGGTTGCTGCCGGAGGCGACGATGGGCTTCGTCGGGTTGGCCCGGGACGAGGAGACCTTCCAGCCGACCGCGTACATGTCCTCGCTTCCGGAGTCTCTCGCCGGGCGGCCGGTGTTCGTACTCGACCCGATGCTGGCCACCGGCGGTTCGTTGGAGCACTGCTGCCGGCTGTTGCTGGAGCGCGGAGCCGAGGAGATCACCGTGTTGTGCACGCTGGCCGCGCCTGAGGGTCTGGCGCACCTGGAGTCCACCGGCATGCCGCTGCGGGTCTTCACCGCGAGCATCGACGAAGGGCTCAACGACCAGGCCTACATCGTGCCGGGCCTGGGCGATGCCGGCGACCGCCAGTTCGGCGCCGTGTGACAGCACATCTGCTCCAGCCTTTTCCGCCGTTTTCGCGATAACCGCGCGCGTGGGTGCGCCAGAACAGCAGTTCTCGCGATAACGGCGGGAATGGGTCAGCGGGCGAGCAGCGTGCTGACTTCGGCGTGCAGGACGTCGAGTTCGTCTGCCGCCCGACCTCGTGCGCCCAGGATCCCCGCGTCGGGCAGGACCGGAACAACGACCTCGAGGTAGGTCTTGAGTTTGGGCTCGGTGCCACTAGGCCGCACGATCACGCGTACGCCCTCGCCGCGGAACCGGAGCACATCGGCATCGGGCAACAGGTCCTCGGCCCGGACATCCCGACCGAGCAGCTGCGCCGGAGGTGCCAGTCGTAGCCGCTGCATCAGCTCGCCGATCTCCGCGAGTCGTTCGACCCGGATCGAAATCTGCGCGGTCGCATGCAGACCATGCTCGACGGCCAGCTCGTCCAGCCGATCGTTCACCGTGGCGCCGCGGGCCTTGAGTCGTGCGGCGAGCTCGGTGAACAGCAGCGCCGCGGAGATCCCGTCCTTGTCCCGTACCAGAGCAGGGGCGACGGCGTACCCCAGCGCCTCCTCGTACCCGAAGGACAGCGGTACGCCGGTCACCGTCGGAGCGCGAACGATCCACTTGAATCCGGTCAGGGTCTCGGCGTACGGGACGCCATGCACGGCGGCGACCTTGCCCAGCAGCGATGAGGACACGATGCTTGCAGCGAAGGTGCCCGAGGCCCCACGAGACAGCAGATGATCGGCCAACAGGACCCCGACCTCGTCGCCGCTGAGCATCCGACCCTGGCTGGCGATCGCACAACGGTCCGCGTCCGGGTCGTTGGCGATCCCGAGGTCTGCGCCGCTGGAAGTGACCAACGCCAGCAATCGGTCCATCGCCCCGGGCTCCTCCGGATTGGGAAATCCCACCGTCGGAAAGTCCGCGTCCGGCTCGTCCTGGTCCGTGACGACCTGCGGTGCCGGGTAGCCGGCCGTTGCAAAGACATCGCGCAGGACGACCGAGCCGACACCGTGCATCGCGGTGTAGGCGACGGAGAGCTCACGGGGCGAGGTCGGGTCGACCAGCCCGGCGACCTGCTCCACGTAGGCGGTGACCACGGTGTCGTCGAGGCGGGAGAAGTTTTCGGTCAGCGCGATGGCCTGCGTCGATCCGACGGCGGCGATCGCAGCCTGGATCTGGGCATCGGCCGGCGGGGCGATCTGCGCCCCGTCGCCCAGATAGACCTTGTAGCCATTGTCCTGCGGCGGGTTGTGGCTGGCGGTGACCATCACCCCGGCGACCGCACAGTGGTGCCCGATGGCGAAGGCGAGCACCGGCGTTGGCAGCGGCCGAGGCAGGACGAGTGCCCGGAACCCGACCGCGGACAGCACGGCCGCGGAGTCGTGGGCGAATTCCCGGCTGCGGTGTCGGGCGTCGTAGCCGATGACCACCGAACCGACGGTGTCGCACGAGGTGAGATAGGCAGCCAGCCCGGCGGCGGCACGGCGTACGACGGCAGCGTTCATGCCACCGGGCCCGGCCCGAAGCGGCCCGCGCAGACCGGCCGTGCCGAAGGTCAGCGGCCCGGTGAAGCGATCCCGTAGTTCGGCGATGGCAGCAGCCTCCCCAGCGGTGGCAGCGGTGAACAGCGCGCCCAGCTCCCGCACGTCGCCGGCGTGCGGATCGTCGGCCATCCAGGAGGACACCGCGTCGAGGAGTTGTTCGAGCTCTCCCTCGGCCGGCCCGGGCGAGGACGACGGTGGTGTGGGCACCGCAGGGGGCACCTCTTCCGGCACTACAGACGACCGATCAGGTTGCGCAGCAATCCGCCCATACGCTGTGCGGAGGCCTGACCGGCCTCGAGTACCTCGACGTGGTTGAGCGGTACGCCGGTGATCCCGGCGGCGAGGTTGGTGACCAGCGACAGCCCGAAGACCTCCATCCCGGCGGCACGCGCAGCGATCGCCTCGAGGGCCGTCGACATCCCGACCAGGTCTGCCCCCATGCCGCGCAACATCCGGATCTCGGCGGGTGTCTCGAAGTGCGGACCCGGCAGCGCTGCATAGACCCCTTCGGCGAGGTCCGGCTCGATCTCCCGAGCCAGTTCGCGCAGCCGCGGGGAGTACAGGTCGGTGAGATCGACGAACTGTGCGCCGATCAACGGGGAGGTGGAAGTCAGGTTGAGGTGGTCGCTGATCAGGACCGGCTGACCGACAGCGAAGTCCTCCCGCAGCCCGCCGGCGGCGTTGGTGAGGATCACCGTCTCGACGCCCGCGGCGGCGGCCGTACGGACAGCATGCGCGACCTGGGCCACCCCGTGCCCCTCGTACAGGTGAGTACGGCCCAGAAAGACCAGCGCCTGGCGCTCGCCCGCTTCGATCAGCCGAATCTTGCCGCTGTGGCCGACAACCCCCGGTGCAGTGAACCCCGGAAGGTCAGCAGCCGCGATCTCGGCCAATGACTCCCCGAGGACGTCAGCGGCCGGCAGCCAACCGGAGCCCATGACGACGGCGACGGTGGGGGTGCTCGGCGGCAGGGCGTCGCGCAGGGCGGCCGCAGCCGCTGCTGCGTCGAGAAGGCTTGAGGACACAGCGGCGGAGCTTACTGAGCGGGGTAGTAGCGCACGATCGACTGGGCGACACAGACTGGCTTGTCCACGCCCTCGGCTTCGACCGTCGCGTCAACGATCGCCTGCACACCGCCGCTGACCCGATCGGCGGCAACCAACTCGGCATGCACGCGGACCCTGGAGCCGACCGGGGTCGGCGCTGGGAAGCGGACCTTGTTCAGCCCGTAGTTGATCCCCATCGCCACCCCCTCCACCTGGAAGGCGTTGTGCAGCAGGGGGACCAGCATCGACAAGGTCATGTAGCCGTGCACGATCGTCGCGCCGAAGGGGCCCGCGGCGGCGCGTTCGGGGTCGACGTGGATCCACTGCTCGTCCTTGGTGGCCTTGGCGAATGCGTTCACGTCGGACTGCGGAATCTGCACCCAGTCGCTCGTGCCGAGGTCGGCGCCGATCATGTCGAGTAGCGCGTCGGGACTGGCGATGTTCGTCGTCATGTCAGCCATCCTGGCCTATCCCGCGGCTACGTTGCCCGCAGCGCCACCTCCCCGTCCGACGGGTGAGAGGCGTGTGCGGGTCACAGGCTGGCGTGGATTCGATTCGCACGCAGGGCAAGCAGGTCGATCTCCCACGCGTCCGGGAATCGCAGCGACTTCCACCAGCGAACCGCGTCGATTCCCAATGTGGCGGCGATCCAGAGCGAGGCGCTGATGCCATGGCCGACGACGACGAGCTGTCGACTGCCGGCACGCGACTGGTGGTCGTCCAGGGATTCACCGATCCGGCGTAGAACGTCACTCTGCGCTTCCCAGCCGTGGACGTCCTCGCCGCTGAGATAGCGCCGGGCATCGCTGCGGTGCTCGGAGTTCCAGCGGCTCGGTCGGCGTGCCTCGACCAGTCGCAGGTCCAGGGCAGGGTCCCGTCCGGTGACCAACAGGGCGGTCGCGGAGGCCTTGGGTTCGGCGCTGGCCACCACGTACGGGTTCTCCGACAGGAGGCCGGAAAGCTTTCGCGCCGCGGCCACGCCCTCCGGGCCAAGACGCCAGGTACTGGGGTCCTCGTCAGGTACCTGTTGGGGCATTGCGTGGCGCAGCAGGGTGAATGCGCCGAAGGTCACATCGCAGTCCAACGGCCGAGCGCGGGGTCTGGTTCCGGTGCGGCCTAGACTCAGAGGTCGTCGATCGCCGTCCGCCCGATGCCTGAGCTGGGCTTTCGGCGGCGCGCGAGTCCGAGCGGACCAGCGACATCCGATCGAGAGGATCCGTCCCCGTGTGCCCCGCATGAGCGTCTCGACGAGTCAGGCCGCACGCGGAGAGCGGATCGGCGGATGGATCGACGCCTGGATCGAGGCGCACGGCAGCGAGCTGATCGAGACGCGGCGCGCGATTCACGCTTTCCCCGAACTCGGGTACGTGGAGCACCGGACCACCGACCTTGTCGTCGGCCAGCTCCAAGCAGCCGGACTGCAGCCAACCGTGCTCGAACACGGCACCGGCGCCATCTGCGACATCGGCAACGACGGCCCGGTGGTGGTCCTGCGCGCAGACATCGACGCCTTACCGCTCTTCGACGTCAAGGATGTGCCCTACAAGTCTCAAATCGACGGAGTGGCGCACGCCTGCGGGCACGACGCGCACACGGCGATCTTGCTCGGCGTCGCCCGACTGCTCACTGAGCTTGCCGCGTCCGGTGAACTGGGAGCCTCGGTCAACCCGCGTGGACGCGTCCGATGCGTGTTTCAGCCGGCCGAGGAACAAGTACCCGGCGGCGCCCTCGCGGTGCTGAAGACCGGCGCCCTGGACGGGGCGCTGGCCGCCTTCGCCGTGCACTGCGATCCGACCCTGGACGTGGGCAATGTGGGACTCAAGGCGGGGCCGATCACGGCGGCCTGCGATGCCCTCAAGGTGACTCTGACCGGCCCCGGCGGGCATACGGCTCGGCCGCACATGACCGTCGATCTGGTCGATGCCCTGGGCCGGGTGATCACCGCGACTCCAGGACTGCTCTCGCGCCAGATCGACCCCCGGGCCGGCTTGTCGCTGGTCTGGGGTGCCGTCGGTGCCGGTATCGCAGCCAACACGATTCCCGACAGCGGCTCCCTGCACGGAACGGTACGACTGCTGGACCGCAACTCCTGGGACGAGGCGGAGAAGTTGATCCGTCGGCTGATCGCCGAGATCGTCGCACCAACCGGAGCAGAGGTACAGATCGACTACCAGCGGGGCGTACCCCCGGTTGTCAATGCTCCGAGCGCGATCGCGGTGCTCTCCGCCGCCGCGCGGGAGACCGTCGGCGCAGCCGGTGTCCGGTCGACCGAACAGAGTCTGGGCGGGGAGGATTTCGCCTGGTACGCCGACCATGCGCCGATCGGGCTGGCCCGGTTGGGTACCTATGGCGGTGGCCCCCAACTGGATCTGCACCGTGGCTCCTTCGACATCGACGAGCGGGCTCTCTCGGTCGGGGTCGGGTTGCTGGCCCGAACCGCCCTGCGGGCGCTGGCCGAGGAAACCGGCTAGCGGGGTCGCCATGGCGCAGCCTCCGAATCCATCCCCGCCAACGGCGGAAGAAGTCGCCGCGCCGGAAGAGGTGACCGCGCCGGAGGAGCTGGCCCTGGCCGCCGGCTTCCCCGAGTCCGATCGGGAGCAATGGCGGAAACTGGTGACCACCGTGCTGCGCCGTTCCGGTCTGGCCGAGCCCCCCGAGCCGGTCGAGGATGCCCTGCGCACATCGGTTGGCATCGGGATCGACATCGAGCCGTTGTATGTCGCGAAGGACGCGGGCGAACTTCCGCAACGGGTCGGAGTGCCCGGCCTTGCGCCGTTCGTGCGTGGCGGGCAGGCCGGGCACCGGCAGCACACCGGCTGGGACGTACGTGCCCGCCATGCCCATCCCGATGTCGCGGTCACCCGCGAGGCGATCGGAACCGATCTGGACAACGGGGTGACCTCGTTGTGGCTGGTGCTCGGCCAGGGCGCGATTCCCGTGAAAGGCTTGAAAGAGGTTCTGGCCGAAGTACTACTCGACGTGGCTCCGGTTGTGCTGCAGGCCGGTACGGCGACCGCGCAGGCTGCGGATGTGTTCTTCGAGCTGGCGGCCGCCGGAAGGGTCGAGGCACCTGAGCTGGTCGGAAATCTCGGCGCGGACCCGTACGGAGATTCCATCCGTACCGGCTCGAACCCTGATCTGTCGTTGGCGACCGCGCTGGCTCGTCGGTGCCATGACGAGTTCCCGCAGATGCGCGCAATCGTGGTGGATGGCACCGTGTTCCACGATGTAGGTGCCGGGGTTGCGGAGGAACTGGGCTGCTCCCTTGCCGCCGGAGTCGGTTACCTGCGTGCGCTGACCGACGGCGGCCTGGACGTCGATTCGGCGTTCGTGGCCCTGGACTTCCGGCACTCCGCCGCTGCCGACCAGTTCCTGACCATCGCCGCACTCCGGGCCGGCCGCCGCCTGTGGAACCGGGTCGGCGAAGTCTGCGGCGCGTCTGTCGCCGTACGCGGTCAACGACAGCATGCGGTCACCTCGTCGGTGATGATGACCCGTCGTGATCCGTGGGTGAACATGTTGCGTACCACCCTCGCTTGCTTTGCAGCCGGAGTCGGAGGTGCCGACGCGGTCACGGTGCTGCCGTTCGACAGCGAGCTCGGGCTGCCGGACTCCTTTGCGCGCCGGATCGCCCGCAACACCCAGACCTTGCTCATGGAGGAGGGCCATCTCGCCCGAGTCCTGGACCCGGCCGGCGGGTCCTGGTACGTCGAGTCATTGACCGAGCAGTTGGCCGCCGCCGCGTGGGACTGGTTCACCGAGATCGAGCGGGTCGGGGGATTGGCCGCAGCGATGTCCAGCGGCCTGGTCGCCGAACGGATCGGCTCGGTGTGGACGGCTCGTCGGGATCGGCTGGCGCACCGCAGCGAGCCGATCACCGGCGTGAGCGAGTTCCCCAACCTGGGCGAGCAGCTGCCGGTACGCGAACCCTACCCAGCTGTGTCGGCCGTTGCCGGCCCCCCGGTCCTGCCGGTAGTGCGATCAGCGGAGGACTTCGAAGCTCTACGCGACCGGGTGGATGCCGTTGCAAACGAAGGGGATTTCCGGCCAGCGGTGTTCCTGGCCTCGCTTGGCTCGATCTCCGCTTCGACGGCGCGTGCATCGTTTGCGGCGAACCTGTTCCGGGCCGCTGGACTTGATACCCCCAGTAACGGGGCCGATGACGGTGACGACGCAGCCGTCGTGTCCGCCTTCACCGCGTCCGGGACCACCGTGGCGTGTTTGTGCGGCACCGACGAGGCCTACGCCCAGCGGGCCGACGCGCTCGCCGAGAAACTGAGCCAGGCAGGCGCGACCCAGGTCTGGGTCTCCGGGCCGCCCAATTCTGGCGGTTTGCGTCAAAACCGCCAGAATTCAGCGCAGCTCGGTAATGCCGCTCGGATCGATGGACACGTCTTCACCGGTTGTGATGCCCTGGCCGTGCTGAGCGCGGTGCTCGACGAACTCGGCGTGGCCGAGGAGGGAGGTGGCCGTACATGACATCGGTGATCCCGGACTTCGGCGACGTCGGGCTCGGGCCCCTTCCGGTCGATGCACCCGGATCGGTGCAGTGGGCCGAGCAGTTCGAGGCAAGCACCGGGTGCACCGTCGCCGATGCCAGTTGGAGTACGCCCGAAGGCATCACGGTGCCGCCGCTCTACACCAGCGACGACCTGGTGGGTCTGGACTTCCTCGGGGGCTACCCGGGGATCAAGCCGTACCTGCGTGGGCCGTACCCGACGATGTACACGACCCAACCCTGGACCATCCGCCAGTACGCCGGGTTCTCCACGGCGGCGGCGTCGAACGCCTTCTATCGGCGCAACCTCGCAGCCGGGCAGAAGGGGCTGTCCGTCGCCTTCGACCTACCGACCCACCGCGGGTACGACTCCGATCACCCGCGGGTCCCGGGCGATGTAGGCATGGCCGGAGTGGCGATCGACTCGATCCTGGACATGCGCCAGCTCTTCGACGGCATCCCACTCGACGAGATGTCGGTGTCGATGACGATGAACGGCGCGGTACTTCCGGTGCTCGCCCTCTACATCGCGGCTGCCGAGGAGCAGGGTGTTGCCCCCGACCAACTCTCGGGGACGATCCAGAACGACATCCTCAAGGAGTTCATGGTCCGTAACACCTACATCTACCCACCCGGGCCATCGATGCAGGTGGTGAGCGACATCTTCAGCTACACCGCGCAGAAGATGCCGAAATACAACTCGATCTCCATCTCGGGTTACCACATCCAGGAGGCGGGTGCGACCGCCGACCTGGAGTTGGCATACACATTGGCCGACGGGATGGAGTACATCCGCGCGGGCCAGGCGGCCGGACTGGACATCGACGTCTTCGCGCCTCGGCTGT
>JACCQS010000081.1 GCA_013814015.1 Geodermatophilaceae bacterium
CCTTCGGGCCGCAGGAGACCATGCAGATCTACGGGCGCGGGCTGCGTAGGCGGTTGCCACCGATGCTGGACGGTGACCCGCGACGGTTGCGGATGGTCTACAGCCTGCTGTTCTCCCTGCCCGGAACGCCGGTGCTCTTCTACGGCGAGGAGATCGGGATGGGCGAGAACCTGGCCGAAGAGGGACGCTATGCGGTACGGACTCCGATGCAGTGGACCGACGGGCGCAACGGCGGCTTCTCCACGGCACCGCCGTCGAAGCTGGCCGGTCCGGTTGTGCAAGGGGGATTCGGCCCCGAGCACATCAACGTCGCCGCCCAGCGCCGCGATCCAGACTCGCTGCTCAACTTCATGGGCCTGCTGATCCGCCGCTACCGCGAGTGCCCCGAACTCGGCTGGGGGCGCTTCGAGGTGCTCGACCAGCCGCACCGCTCGGTACTCGCCCACCGTTGCTCATGGGATGGCCAGGCGGTCATCGCGCTGCACAACCTCGGCGCCGAGCCGCAGACGGTGCCCTTGACCCTCGACGGCTGCAACGAGGACACCCGGCTGGTGGACTTGCTGTGCGACGGCAGCACCGCCACCGACAGCTCGGGGCGTGCGGACATCCTGCTCGAGGGTTACGGGTTCAGGTGGCTCCGCGCGTCCCAGCCAGGCGATCGCAGTCTCGCCTGAACCCCCTAGTAAAGGGGATGCGGCCTGGCGACGATGCCCCGGACAACTGTGCATCGGCAAGCCCCGAGGGGTGTGACAGCGGCTAGATTCGGCGGAACCGGTCCGATTTTCCCACCGTCAGACCGACGAACGCTCGTCAATCCAGGAGGCTTCGTGAGCAACCCGACCAATGACGACGTGGGCCGCGAGCCCAACTCGCAGCCCCCGTCGTCCGGGTGGGGGTCGCCGCCGCCATCGTCCGGCTGGGGTGCGTCGCAGTCGCCGTCGCAGTCGCCGTCGCAGCCACCGTCGCAGTCACCCGGCCCTGCGCCAGCACAGCCTCAGCCACCGCAGTGGGTGCCCCCGCCGGCGCAGCAGTACGGCGGGGCCCAACCGGGGCAGTGGGACCAGTCGCCTCAACATTTTGCGCCCGCTGTGGCCCAGCCGCCGGCGCAGTCCGGCTCGCAGTGGCCCACTACACAGCTACCAGCGCAGTCCGGGCCTCAGTGGTCCACGTCGCAAGAACAGCAGCCCTACGCCGGGAGTTACGGGGCGCAGTGGGCCGGGCAGTCGACCGGTCAGGGGCACAGCGGTCCCGCACGCAAGAAGAGCAACAAGACGCTGTACGCGATTCTCGGCGCGGTCGTGGCCCTGGCCTTGGTCGGCGGCGGGCTGTTCTTCTTTCTCAGCGGTGACGACATCACCTATCAGGGCCGCGACATCGTCGAGCCGGAGAAGGTGCTCACCGATGCCGAATCCGCCCTCGGCGGGCTCGTCGAGGAACGCAACGGAGCCACCAACGACGCGACATCCTGCTACTTCGTCGTCAGGAACGCCGAAACTACCGACATCGAGGACGGGCTGGTCTGCGGTCCGGTGCTCTTCGTCGACGGCGATGAAGGCCAGCCGTACCTGACCTTCCCGCTCGAGGGCAGCGCTGGGGACGGCGATGCTCGACTGTCCGTTGCCGCCGAACCGGACAGCGCTGAACCGACTGAACTCGCCAATCCCGAACTGTTACGCCGGCCGGACGGCACCTCGCCACCTGATGGCAACGGCGGCCTGGCCGTGCCCGAACCGCCCCGGGCTGAAAAAGGCATCTTCACGGCCATCCCGAGCGAGGGCGTTGAACTCGAGCCGACGCCGAGCACCGCGCGGATCGGCAGCCCGACGATGAGCATCGACGTCACCGCCATCGGAGAACCCGAGCGGTATGGACAGGGAGACGACGCCCGGCGCCCTGCCGAAGGTGAGAAATTCGTTGCGTTCGAGATCGCTGGAGGACTTCCCGAAGTCGGCCCACAGGCAGAATTCAGCGTCACTGTGCAGGTCGGCGACGAAGACGCGGTCCCGCTGCCCGACGGCGTTGATCCCTCCGGCGGCCCTGTCACGGTGGCGATCTCGGTTCCGGAGAGCACCGAGGACGTGAATCTGGTGGTGACCGAAGGCACCCTCGTGCAACGGCTCTCGGTGATCACCGGGGAGCCGGACCCAGGCAACATCGCCCTGTGGCAACGCGAGAACCGCAGCCAGTCGCTGACGTTCTCCCAGGGCATCAACGTGCGTGCCAGCCAGCCCGGCTTTGTCACCGAAGACTTTCTCGCCACCTTGACACTCAGCCGTGTCGTCCTGGCCTACTTCTCGGGCCCCAACTTCGACCGCGCCCCCTCAGCACCAGGTCAAGCCTTTCTGGGCTTGGAGGCGGACCTGAACATCGACGGAGATTCGGGTCTCGGGCTCGACCCGCCTTTCTGGTCGCTGACGCTTGCCGACGGCACGGTGCTGCCAGCCTTGGACCTCAACGACAACCCCGACCTGATCCAGATCGTCTTTGAGGTGCCGGCCAGCTTCACCGGAGGGACCATCAACTTCGGCGGCGTGGTCACATCGGCGAGTGGCTTCACCGTCGACTCCCTCGGCGCCGTGCTGTCCATCCCGGTCGCCATACCCGAAGGCTGAGCGGCCCGGCGGAGCCCGACCGTCACCTTGGCTGGGGTAAGATTGAGCGGCCCGGCGGAGCCCGACCGTCACCTTGGCTGGGATAAGGCTGAGCGGCCCGGCCCGCCTAGGGTCGGGGCATGCCCGAGGTATCGATCATGTGGTTTCGCCGGGACCTGCGCCTGGCTGACAACCCGGCACTTCTCGCGGCCAGGGACGCAGCAGCCGGCGGCTCCGTCGTCCCGGTGTTCGTCCTGGATCCGGCCTTGTGTAAGCCGTCCGGACAGCCCCGCCTGGCCTTTCTGATCGGGTGCCTGAACGACCTGAACGAGGCGATGGATGGCCACCTCGTCGTAAGCCGTGGCGACCCGGCCACTGTGTTGCCCGAGCTGGCAACCGAACTTGGCGCCAACTCCGTGCACATCGCCGCGGATTGCGGTCCGTACGGTCGCCGGCGCGACGAGGCGGTCCGCGCGGCGCTGACGGACGCCGAGTTGGTCACTACCGGTTCGGCGTACGCCGTGTCTCCGGGTCGGGTGACCAAACCCGACGGCACGCCCTACCGCGTGTTCACCCCGTTCTCCAAAGCCTGGC
>JACCQS010000127.1 GCA_013814015.1 Geodermatophilaceae bacterium
GACCGATCGGCCACCGGACAAGATGGTCTTTCCCAGCGCAGGCCGCCGCTCCATGTGGCGCTGCAAGAACCGCCCACCTACCGCTGGAGATCACCGCGACGACTGGCTGGCGGGGCTCCTCGCCCGCCGGCGCGGCGGCGCGCGCGAGCAGGCATTCAGGCGTCTACCAGGGGCGTCGCTGACGATGACGTGCCGACGGTCTATCGGTACCGGCGCGAAGCTACGCTCAGGCACGTGTTCGAGGATGACAAGGCGCCCTCCGCTGGGCTTTACGGCGTGTTTGCCGAGCAGCCGGGCGGCGGAAGCGTCGCCGGGGTGGTTCTCAGTCGCTCGCCGTTACCCACCGCCCGGATGCAGGCGATCGCGCGCGACTTGGCCGCGCCGACAACTGGGTTCGTCGTCGTCAACACGTCCTCCGATGACGAGCTGCCGATTCGCTT
Source organism: Geodermatophilaceae bacterium (assembly GCA_013814015.1). GTDB lineage: Bacteria > Actinomycetota > Actinomycetes > Mycobacteriales > Geodermatophilaceae > JACCQS01. The sequence continues at coordinate 441 of JACCQS010000127.1, forward strand.
CTTCTCCGCGCGACAAGAGATGGACGCCTGCGGCTACGTGACGCTTGCTGCGGCGACCGCCCTCCGCACGGCCGGGCATTGGACGGCTCCGGGCACCGGCACCCTGACCTCGGCCGGCGGCCGGTACGTGCTGACCCTCACCACCGACGCCGTACGCCTCGATGTACCCATCCGCGACCACCGCGTCATCAGTGAAGACGACGCGCGCGCGATCGGCGCCACACTCGACCTACCACTCGCCGGCTGGCCGTGTGAGGTGATCTCCACCGGGCTGCGCCATCTTGTCGTACCCATCGCCGACGACGTCGCCCTGTCCGCTTTCGTCCCGGACCGCACGCTCGCCGAACACCTTGGCATCGTCCACGGCGTCGACGCCATCGCCCTCATCAGCGACCACCGCAATCGCGACGCCCTACGACTTCGCGATCTATGCGCGCCCATCGGGGACCTCGAGGAAGCCGCCAGCGGGACCACCAGCGCCGCCGTCACCGACTACACAAGCCGCCATCGCGGCACTGTTCAACTCATCGTCCGCCAAGGCGAGGACATGGGCCGCCCCAGCGTCCTGCGCACGTCCATGCGCGCGGACCGCGTCGTCGAGGTCGTCGGCGTGGCTCGACCTATCCTCACCGGTGTCTTGCACTGATCCGGCCGACTCACGGCATCCTCTAACCGACCGCCTTGCGGGACGGGCTGTGTCCCTCAGACCGGGGTTCCGTGTGCGGGCCGCGAGGCGTCACGGACACACGCCGCGGTCCGAGGGAGATGATGATGCTTGCGCCGTGCCGGACCACGCCGTGCGGACCCCGAGAAGCTGACGCGGGTCATGAGGGTGGCGCCCGTCAGTCGCTGACCAGGCCCGCGCAAGACTCGGCGGCATGCAGACACGAGAGATCGGCAACGACACCGTCGGGCGGGTGCGGGTGGGCGCGATCGGCCTGGGTCTGATGACCTTCGACCAGACCGGCACGCAGCCGCGCGAGCAGCTGGCGGACACCGTGCGGGCCGCCGTCGACGCGGGAGTCACGCTCTTCGACAGCGCGGACGCCTACGGTCCGGGCGAGGAGCTTGGCGCCGGTGCCCAGGGGGCCAACGAGCGGCTCATCGCCTCGCTCATCGACGAGGTCGGGGTGCGCGACCGGGTGCTGCTGGCCACGAAAGGTGGGCACGTGCGCACCGAGGGTGGCGGCTGGGGCCTCGACAGCAATGCAGAGCACCTGCGGCACGCTGTCGACGCCAGCCTCGAACGGCTCGGGGTCGAGCAGATCGCGCTGTGGCAGCACCACCGACCCGACCCCGACGTGGCCTACGTCGACGTCATCGGCACTCTCAAGGAGATCGCCGACACGGGCAAGGTCGCGATGTTCGGGCTCTCCAACGCCGACTCCAACCAGATCCGGCTGGCGCACAGTGTGCTGGGCGACGCGCTCGTGAGCGTGCAGAACCAGTTCTCGCCGGCCTTCCGCTCCAGCCGGCCCGAGATCGACGTGTGCGAGGAGCTGGGCCTGGCCTTCCTGCCGTGGAGCCCGCTCGGCGGGCTCTCCGACGCCAAGGCCCTGGCCGAGCACCACCCGGCCTTCCAACAGGTCGCCGACGAGCGCGGGGTCAGCGCCCAGCAGGTCGCGCTCGCCTGGGAGCTTGCCCAGTCACCCGTGGTCATCCCAATCCCCGGTGCGAAGCGGCCTTCCTCGATCACCGACTCGGCAGCGGCGGCCGACCTGGCGCTTTCCGTCAAGGAGCTGGCTCGCCTCGACGCGACCTGATCGCCATCGGGAGCGGCACGGGACCAACGCGGTCACGGCCGGGTGGTATCGCAGGTTGACCGCGAGCGGAACCGCTTGCGGTGACACCACGAACGCATGTCGCCGCCGCGCCAGCGTGTCCCGCAGGGGATCCCTGACCGGGGACGAATCCCATGCGCTGGACCCGGTTTGGGGCAGGCCTACTCAACGAGACCCGGTCGGCCCCTGCAGGACGTCGAGCACGTCGGCCGCTGCTCTATCGGGCGGGAAGACGGGATACAAGACATGCTCGACGCGCTCGTCGGTGATGACGAGCGTGAGTCGGCGCAAGAGCGTCATGCTGTCGACGCTGAACGTGGGCAGCCCCAGTGCTTCGGTGAGGCGGAGATTCCCGTCGCTGAGCAGGACGTAGGGCAGGTGCAGACGGTTCGCTGCTTCGAGCTGGTAGTCACTGTCTTGCGTCGACAGTCCGTAGATGTCGACGTGCTGGACGGCGAACTGCTCGGACAGGTCACGAAACGAGCAGGCCTCGGGCGTGCATCCCCGTGCTCCGGGGATCGAGTCCCAGCCGCTTGGGGACTCCACGCCAGGTCGTCCGGTTCGTGGGTAGGCGAAGATCACTAGACGCCTGCCACGACTGGCGCCGTGCAGGTTGACACGTTCGCCGTTGGTGGCTGGTAGGGCGATGCTGGGGATGGGCAGACCGAGGAGATGATCAGCAGCCCCGTCGTCGACGGGAACCGGTAGGTCCTCGGGGAGTACACCCGGGTCGTGGCTCATGACTGTGATGGTAGGACGCTATGGGCCATCGCCAGCTGCCAGTCAATGGCCGACAAGCTCCAGCGCGAGCACCGAACGTGGCCACCGCTCGTCCCGTGCACCGATCGCTCACGGGGCGGTCGCTCTCCTCCTGCTGCTTCGGGCTACCTGGACATCTGCGCAGAAGGCGCGTGGATCGCGGTCGCGGCCGGGAGCCTGGCTCGACAAGAACGGCAGGGCATTGACATCGGCGCTGCACTTACGCAGACTATCTGTCCACAGCTCATCTGTGGACAGATGGGCTTCACGGGATGGAAGGAAGAAGACGATGTGGTCTCATGACTACTCGCTGACAACCGAGCTCGCCCCGCAGCCGCTTTGGCAGGTCCTCGCTGATGTCGAGGGTTGGGTGGGATGGAACGGTGGCATCGAATCGATCGAGCTGGACGGGCCGCTGGCGGTAGGGACCACCTTCCGGATGACGCCGCCCGGGGATGAAACGGTCACCAGCACGATCGTCGAGCTGCAGCCGGACAGTCTGTTCACCGACCTCACTGAGATGGACGGGCTGGCCATTAGGGTCGAGCACCGTCTCGACCCGCGTCCCGACGGCGGCACGAGCGTCACCTACCGCGTCGAGGTAACCGGTGCCG
>JACCQS010000134.1 GCA_013814015.1 Geodermatophilaceae bacterium
GGGCACCGGGGGAGTTCCAGGTAGGCCCAGTCCGGCTCCGACCGCTCACCGGCAGTGCCGGTGGTGACTCGCAATGCATGCCGCCGACTTCCGGCCGGCGCTGGCCGCGGTGCGACAGCGATTGCAAGAAATCCGGCGGCCCTATGGTCATCGATCGATCATGGGGTTACTCTCCGTCGCAGCTTGCGTCGCAGGGTGCTCGCTGGCCCTGGTGTGGCCTGTGCAGTACCCGATTCCGCCCGAACCGAGGAGCGTCCAGTGTTCAGACCAGTCCATCGCGGTATTCCCGCTGCACTGCTTGTCTTGGGCCTGACCCTGGCTGCGCCCGGGACCGCCTATGGCCAGCCATCGCTTCCCGAAGACGATGGCGGCGTCGAGACGGCAAGTCCCGATGACCACCAGCACGGCGGAATGGAGGGGCATCTGCCGCCTCAGCGGGAGAACGTCGAACGCGTCAGCAGGCTCCGGCTGACCGACGCGGAGGACGGGATCGCCGACGTCACCGTGTTCAAGGACACCGCCTACCTGGCTGCTTTCGCCGGGGTCTGTGGCGAGGCCGGTGTGCACGTCGTGAACATCTCCGATGTCGAGAATCCGGTTAAGACCGGCTTCATCCCGACCCCAGAGGGCAGCTTCGTCGGTGAGGGCGTCCAAGCCATCACGATGCGGACCCTGCCCTTCCGGGGGGATGTGCTGATCTTCAACAACGAGATCTGCGCTGACACGGAGACGGCGATCGGTGGAGCGACTCTCGTCGACGTCAGCGACCCGGCCAACCCGCGGATCCTGGCTGAGGGGTTCGGGGACTTCGACACCGATGGCGTCCCTGACGGGGACGACGTCGCCCACCAGGTACACAGTGTCTTCGCCTGGCAGGCCGGCCTCAAGGCCTACGCCGTTCTGGTCGACGACGAGGAAGCCGCGGACGTCGACATCTTCGACATCACCAATCCCCGGCGGCCGGTCAAGATCGCCGAGTACGACCTGGATGCGATGTTCCCGCAGATCCTGCAGCCCGAAATTCCGACCTTGACCGAGGTCTTCTTGCACGACGTGATCGTGAAGCGGATCGACGAGATCCCAGGCCAGTTGAGTCAATTGTTGCCTGGGCGCCAGGTCATGCTTGCTTCGTACTGGGATGCTGGCTACGTCGCCCTCGACGTGTCCGATCCGACCAGTCCGGTCTACCTCGGGGATACCGATTTCACCAACCCGGACCCGGAGCTACTGGAATCCACCGGCGAGACCGAAGTGCCAGAGGGCAACGGCCACCAAGCGGAGTTCACCAAGGATGACGAGTACGTCATCGGCGCCGACGAGGACTTCGACCCTTATGCCTTGGAAGGCACCAACCTTACCGATGGAACCCCGTTGACCGCCGGTCAGGGCAGCGACACGCCCCAGCTCGAGGACGGGGCGTCGATCCAGGGTGAGACCGTCTTCGTCGGTAGGGCCTGCGATATCGACGAGGCAGTTCCGCCGGGCGACGGGACCCAGATCGCGGTGGTCGAACGCGGGGAGTGCACGTTCACCGAAAAGGTTGCCAACGTGGTGGAAGCCGGTGGTTACAGTGCGGTGTTGATCTTCAACCGCGAAGGCTCTGATGCCTGTACGGCCACGCTAGGCATGGACGTCGAGGGAGACATCCCGACATTCGGCGTCATCCCGCGGGACCAGGGTTACGCGCTGTTCGACGAGCCGTATGACGATGCAGCCTGCCTGGCTGGCGACGGTACCGAGACGGCCCCGATCTCGGTCGGGACGGTCGGCGACGAGGTGCTGTTCACCTCGTACTTCGACGGCTGGGGCTATGTGCACCTTTACGACAGCAGCAGGGGTGGGATGGGCGCTGAACTGGACACCTACGCCATCCCCGAGGCACACGACCCAGCCTTCGCGACCGGGTTCGGCGATCTGAGCGTGCACGAGGTGGCCACCTCGGCGGTCGACTCGAAGTTGGCCTACCTGTCCTACTACGCAGGCGGCGTCCGAGTGTTGGAGATCCAGAACGGTGAACTGGTCGAGGTGGGCAGCTTCATCGACCGCCGCGGTAGCAATTTCTGGGGCGTACAGGTCTTCAATTCCGGTGGCGTCGAGTACGTCGCAGCCAGTGA
>JACCQS010000135.1 GCA_013814015.1 Geodermatophilaceae bacterium
TCGTTCTCGCCGGCGGCGCGACTGTGGGCCGCGATCTGCTCATCCCCGGGCGGGAGTGCGACGGCATCCACCTCGCGATGGACTACCTTCCGCCGGCCAATCGCGTGGTCAACGGCGATCTCACCGACTCCCCGATCAGCGCCCACGGCCGGCAGGTCGTGATCATCGGCGGCGGGGACACGGGGGCGGACTGCCTGGGTACGGCACACCGGCAGGGGGCGGCCTCGATCACCCAGCTCGAGATCATGCCGACGCCGCCGCAGGCCCGTGCCCAGACCAACCCGTGGCCGACCTGGCCGCTGATCCTGCGTACCACCAGCGCCCACGAGGAGGGCGGACAGCGAACCTTCGCGGTCGAGACCGAGCGCTTCGTGTCGGATGACAACGGCAGGGTCAGCGCCCTGATCCTGCATCAGGTCGCCATGGAAGGGGGCCGCTTCACGCCGGTAGCGGACACCTCCCGGGAGATCCCGGCCGACCTCGTTCTGCTCGCGATGGGATTCACCGGCGCGGAGCGCTCCGGCCTGATCGAGGAACTGGGTGCGGACATCGACGGTCGAGGCAATGTCGTACGCGGCGGCGACTGGCAGTCCACGGTCCCCGGGGTGTTCGTCGCCGGCGACATGGGACGCGGTCAATCACTGATCGTCTGGGCGATCGCCGAGGGCCGGGCCGCTGCGGCGTCCGTCGACGGTTTCCTGACCGGCCGGTCGGTACTGCCGATGCCGGTCTCTCCCACCACGATGGCCCTGCGCTGAGCAGCCCGCTGCATTGAGCGCGATGGCGCCGCGGTGACCGACGGCCGCGGCCCCTAGGCTTTCCGGTATGTCACGGCGGGCCAAGATCGTCTGCACCATCGGTCCGGCAACGGCAACTCCGCAACGGATTCAGGCGCTGGTCGAAGCGGGCATGGACGTCGCCCGGCTGAACTTCAGCCATGGCACCCAGGCCGACCACCAAGCCGCCTATGAGATGGTCCGTCAGGCCTCCGACCGCACCGGCCACGCCGTCGGCATCCTGGCCGACCTCCAGGGTCCCAAGATCCGGCTCGGCCGGTTCTCGGGCGGGCGCGCCGACTGGCCGGCCGGCTGCGAGGTCGTGATCACCACCGACCCCTTGCCGCTGGGCTCCGCAGAGCGGGTCGGTACCACCTATCCGGGACTGGCCGCTGAGGTCGGGATCGGAGAGACGATCCTGGTCGATGACGGCAAGCTTTCGTTGAAAATCATCGATGTCACCGGCAACGACGTGTCCTGCTTCGTGGTCGAGGGCGGCGAGGTCAGCGACAACAAAGGACTGTCGCTGCCGAACAGCTCGCTGAATACCCAGTCGTTGTCGGACAAGGATGCGGCGGACCTGCGTTTCGCGCTCGGGTTGTCCGTCGATTTCGTGGCGCTGTCCTTCGTCCGGGACCCGGCCGATGTCGATCCGGTCCGCGCGATCATGGAAGAAGTCGGGGTCAAGGTTCCGGTCATCGCCAAGCTGGAGAAGCCCCAGGCCGTCGGTCGGCTGCGGGAGATCGTCCGCGCCTTCGACGCGCTGATGGTGGCTCGCGGCGATCTCGGTGTCGAGCTGCCGCTGGAACAGGTACCCATGGTGCAGAAGCGGGCGATCCAGATCGCCCGGGAGAACGCCAAGCCGGTCATCGTCGCGACTCAGATGCTGGAGTCGATGCTGACCGCGAGCCGCCCCACCCGGGCCGAGGCATCCGATGTGGCCAACGCGGTCCTGGACGGAGCCGACGCGTTGATGCTCTCCGGAGAGACCGGCGTCGGGCGACACCCCGTCCTCGCCGTAGCCACGATGGCCAGGATCATCGACTCGGTCGAGAGTGACAGCACGGCCGTACCGTCGCTGCTGGCGGCTCCCCGAACCACCGGAGGCGTCCTGACCAGGGCCGCCAAGGACGTGGGCGAGTTGACCGGCGCGAAGGCGCTGGCCGCCTTCACCCAGTCCGGGGACACCGTCCGCCGGCTGGCCCGGCTGCATACCCCGCTGGCGTTGCTCGCCTTCACCCCGGAGCCACGGGTCCGCAGCCAACTCGCGCTCACCTGGGGGTGGAGACCTTTCTCGTCCCGGCCGTTCGGCACACCGACGAAATGGTGGCCGAGTTGGACAAAGCGCTGATCGAGAGCGGCCGGCTCGTCAAGGGTGATCTGGTCGTGATCGTTGCCGGGTCGCCGCCCAACGTCCCCGGTACGACGAACCTCATCCGGCTGCACCGGGTCGGCGACGAGCACTGATGTTCACCGGAGGCCAGAGGAAGTCGTCTGCGGTTGAGGACGGGTCGCCGTTGGGAGCGATCACCGGACAGC
>JACCQS010000151.1 GCA_013814015.1 Geodermatophilaceae bacterium
AGGCAGCGGTGTCCCGGGAGGACACCAGGTACGCGCTGGGCAGCGTCCTGAACCACGTCCTGCTGCACCAGACCGTCATCGGCGAGGAGGCGTTGCGCCAACTCGCGATGGCCGAGGAGGTGCCCGACATCATCGTCGGCTGCACCGGGGGAGGCTCGAACTTCGGTGGGCTGTCCTTCCCGTTCCTGAGGGAAAAGCTGGCCGGCAGGATGAATCCGACCATCCGCTGCGTCGAGCCCGCGGCTTGTCCTTCGTTGACCCGCGGGGAGTACCGCTACGACTTCGGCGACGCGATCGGTATGACGCCGCTGATGAAGATGCACACCCTCGGGCACGGGTTCATCCCTGATCCGATCCACGCCGGTGGCCTGCGCTACCACGGGATGAGCCCGCTCGTCTCGCACATCTACGAGCTGGGTCTGGCCGAGGCCGAGGCGATCGGCCAGCTCGAGTGCTTCACCACGGCACTGATGTTCGCCCGTACCCAGGGGATCGTCCCGGCGCCGGAACCGACCCACGCACTGGCCGCCGCGATCCGAGAGGCCAACCGCTGCAAGGAGTCCGGAGAGTCGAAGGTCATCCTCACGGCGCTGTGCGGGCACGGCCACCTGGACATGGGCGCCTACGAGAGCTTCCTGTCCGGACAGATGAGCGACCTTGACATCCCCGAGGAACAACTGCGCGAGGCGATGTCGCAGGTGCCAGTGATGGCCTGAGAGTTTCACGACCGCCCAGTCTCCGGATGACCCGAGACAGCCAGAACGCTGATGAAGGTGTTGGTCTTCCCGCAGTACCAGGACACCGCTCCGAGTCAGTACCACGCCCCGGACGCATCGGGCGCCCAGGCCCTGTTGGAGGAGTCGGGTTATGCGTTGGCCGCCGATGGCATCTATGTGCACCCGGTGCGCGGTCGCCTTTCCCTGGCGATCTCGACCCCGCCGAGGAACCCCTGCGAGTGCAGATCATCGACGTGATCGTTCCCCAGGGCCAAGCCGGCCGGCTTCGAGATCACTCCTCGGGTGGACGAGAACCTCTTCTCCGACGCCACGTTCCCGACCAGCCTGGAGGCCGGCGGCTTCGACATTGCGTTGTTCTCCTGGATCGGATCGCCGTTCCAGAGTCAGTCAGCGGGCCTCTACCAAAGCCTCGAGGCCTCAGGCGGACTCCTTGCTCAGAACTACACCCGCGGCGGCAACGCGGAGGTGGACGCCCTCTACGAGGAGTTCTTCCGGGAGCCCGACCTCGACGCCCAAGCTGAGCTCGGAAACCAGATCGATGCCCTGCTCTGGGAGGACCTTTACCCGATCCCGCTCTACCAGCAGCCGGTCTTCCTGGCCTACACCGCCGACCTCGAAGGGGTGGAGCTCAACGGTAGCCAAGCGGGTCCGCTCTGGAACAGCCAGACATGGACGCTGAATGACTAGCAGCTGCATCTTCTGAGCCGGTCAACTTCCTGGTGTCGAGGGCTCGGCAGGAGTTCGATGTCCGCATGGCGAGTCGGCATGCACATTTGGTGGGCAGCATTCCCGGCGAGAATCCCGAGGCGGCGATGCGGCTGGCGATGACCACGCTCGGCCCGCGACTGCGCAGCCTTCCCGACGGTGAGACCGGCGAGCGGCGGAATTGGATCATCTCGACCATCGAGAGCCTGCGCGGGCATCCTGATCTGGAGCTGGCCAAGGAGGGGGACTGGTCGGACTACGACAAGACGCCGCAGTTCAAGGTCAAGCGCGGTCACAGGCTGCTCGGTGCCAGCCTGGACTTCGGGCAGGTGTCCGCCGTCGAGGCGAGTCGGCCCGCGTTCGAGGAGGTGCGCAGCAAGCGGTCGCGCGGACCTGGACTACCTCGTCGGAATGCCTGGTGACTTCGACATGGCCATGTTCACGCTCGGGCCGGCAGGCGCGCTGCGACACCGCCGAGCTTTCACCGAGGCCACTGTCGGCCAGATCACGCGCATCCACCGCATCCTCGGTGATCAAGCGGTGTTCCAGCTCGAGGTGCCGGCCGAACTCGTCCTGCTCACCAAGCTCCCGGCCGCCGTACATCCGCCTCTTGCCCGCATGTTCGGTAAGTGGTTGGCGGGGGTCGCGGCTGCCTCACCCGAAGGGGCCCGTTTCGGCATCCACCTGTGCCTTGGTGACATGAACCATCGCGCGTTCGGGCGGATGAAGGACGTCGGCCCGTTGGTCTCGCTGACCCAGGCGATCGTTGCGGCCTGGCCGGCGGGGCGGGCGTTGGAGTTCGTACACG
>JACCQS010000157.1 GCA_013814015.1 Geodermatophilaceae bacterium
ACCGCCAAGACAACGAAGACTGCGAAGACGAGCAAAGCCTCGGACACCGATGAGAAGGAGGACTGAGCGAGATGGCACACAAGAAGGGCGCCTCCTCCTCGCGTAACGGTCGCGATTCGAACAGCCAGCGCTTGGGGGTCAAGCGGTTCGGCGGCGAGATCGTGAAGTCCGGCGAGATCATCGTGCGTCAGCGCGGGACCCACTTCCACCCCGGCAGCGGTGTGATGCGCGGTGGGGACGACACGCTGTTCGCCGTGCTGCCCGGTGCGGTCACCTTCGGCAAGCGCCGCGGGCGCGCGCAGGTCAGCGTCCTTCCAGTCGAGTGATGTGACGCGCTCAGCGCGTTACGTCGGGCGTCGGTCCAGATCGACTGCCCAGCCGACTGACTGACCTGTACTGACAGAGCAACACACACCATGGCCGCCTTCATCGACCGTACGGTCCTGCACCTGTCTTCGGGCAACGGCGGGCACGGCTGCGCCTCGGTGCACCGCGAGAAGTACAAGCCGATGGGCGGGCCCGACGGAGGTAACGGCGGTCGCGGCGGAGACGTGATCCTCGAGGTCGATCCGGGGGTCCACACCCTGTTGGACTTCCATCATCGTCCGTATCACCGGGCCGGCAACGGCAAGCCCGGGCAAGGCGACAACCGAAACGGCGCCCAGGGCGAGGACCGCGTCCTTGCCGTACCCGAGGGCACTGTCGTCACCGACGCGGACGGCGAGATCCTGATCGATCTGGTCGGACAGGGGACCCGTTACGTCGTCGCTCAGGGCGGTCGAGGCGGACTGGGTAACGCAGCACTCGCCTCCGCGCGCCGCAAGGCGCCCGGCTTCGCCCTGCTGGGCGAGAACGGCGATTCCCGCGATGTCGTCCTGGAGCTCAAGAGTGTCGCCGACGTCGGACTGGTCGGGTTTCCCTCGGCCGGGAAATCCTCGCTGATCGCCGCAGTCTCCGCCGCTAAGCCGAAGATCGCGGACTATCCGTTCACCACTCTCACGCCCAACCTCGGCGTGGTGCCGGCCGGCGACCACACGTTCACGATGGCCGACGTACCCGGCCTGATCCCCGGAGCCGCGCAGGGCAAAGGGCTGGGGCTGGAGTTCCTGCGCCACGTCGAGCGGTGCTCGGTCCTGGTGCACGTCGTGGACGCAGCGACCTTGGAGCCGGGGCGCGACCCGCTCAGCGACATCGAGGCCATCGAAAGCGAGCTCTCCGCCTACGGCGGCGCTGGTGGGGTCCTGGTCAGCCGGCTCAAGGTAGTCGCGATCAACAAGATCGACGTGCCCGAGGCCCGCGATCTAGCTGACCTGGTAGCCGCCGATCTCAGCGCGCGCGGATACCGGGTCTTTGCCATCAGCGCGGTCAGCGGCGAGGGCGTCAAGGCGCTGACCTACTACCTGGCCGAACAGGTCGCGGCCGACCGGGCCTCTCGACCAGCCCCGGCCCCCACCCGGCTGATCATCCGGCCGACCCCGGTGGACGACACGTTCACTGTCACACGCGGTTCCGACGTCCCCGGCGGCTTCGTCGTCCACGGAGAAAAGCCGGAGCGCTGGATCCGGCAGACCGACTTCAGCAACGACGAGGCCGTCGGCTATCTGGCCGACCGGCTGGCCAGGCTCGGCGTCGAGGACGAGTTGGTACGGGCCGGCGCGGTGCCAGGATGCCTGGTGACCGTCGGCGACGTGAGTTTCGATTGGGTGCCCAGCACGCCCGATTCCAGCAGCGCCGTCATCGGCCGACGCGGCGAGGATCCACGGCTTGAGGTGTCCGACCGGGTTTCCGCGGAGCAACGGCTGGCGATGAAAAAGGCGCGGCGCCGACGGTCCGAGGACGCCGAAGACGGGGATCAGGTCGCCCAAGACACCCAGGACGCCCCAGTCGTGGCCGAAGCGGGCGCCGAGGCATGACCCCGGCGACCGACCCGATCGCCGATGCTCGCCGGGTCGTCGTCAAGATCGGTTCTTCGTCCCTGACCTCGATCGCTGGGGGCATCGACGCGGCCCGGCTGACCGAGTTCGTCGAATGCCTGGCGGCGCACCGGCAGCGGGGACGGGAGGTCGTCGTGGTCTCCTCCGGCGCGATCGCCGCCGGGTTGGCACCGCTCGGGCTCGCCCGGCGTCCGCGCGACCTCGCTACAGCGCAAGCTGCCGCCAGTGTCGGCCAGTTGCTTCTGGTGCAGGCCTATGCAGCAGCTTTCGCCGTACACGGACTCACCGTGGGTCAGGTGTTGCTGACCGCCGACGATCTGCATCGCCGTGCGCACTACCGCAACGCCTCTCGTACGATCGCGCGCTTGCTCTCCCTGGGCGTCGTGCCACTGGTCAACGAGAACGACACCGTGGCTACCGACGAGATCCGGTTCGGCGACAACGATCGCCTCGCAGCGCTGG
>JACCQS010000165.1 GCA_013814015.1 Geodermatophilaceae bacterium
GCGCCGAGCAGACTGGCGGCCAGCGCCACCCCCTGCGCGTGATTGCCGGCACTGGCCGCTACGACGCCGCGGGCCCGCTCCTCGTCAGTGAGCCGCGAGATTCGGAGATAGGCACCGCGGATCTTGAACGATCCGGTGCGCTGCCGGTTCTCACACTTGAAGAACACCTGACCACCGACCCGGTCACTCAGGACGCGGGAGGGCTCCATCGGAGTACGGCGGACGATCCCGCTCAGGACAGACTGCGCAGCCCGGATCTCGGCCACGCCCACCAGGTGCGATTCGCTGCCCACGATGACGCATCCTGTCAGCCACCGCCTCGGCGCCCGAGGTCTCACCGCACCCAGAGGCGGAATGAGCGATGCGGCGTACCTTCGACGGCGATGACAGACGCGCCAACTGACACGACGGTCGGGGCACTGCGCGCCGCAGGCAACCGTTCCCTCGGTGTCAAAGAAGAGATCCGGGCCAACCTGCTCCGCCGGATCGCCGCCGGGCAACCGTCCCTGCCCGGAATCGTGGGATTCGACGACACCGTGATCCCCGAGGTCGAACGCGCCCTGCTCGCCGGCCACGACTTCGTGCTGCTCGGCGAACGAGGCCAGGGCAAGACCCGGCTGATCCGTACGCTGGTCGGGCTGCTGGACGAGTGGACCCCGGTGCTGTCCGGAAGCGAACTCAACGAGCACCCGCTGGCGCCGATCTCGGCGTGGGGACTCCGCCAGGTCAGCGAACTCGGGGACGATGCCCCCGTCACCTGGCTGCACCGGGACGCCCGGTACGGCGAAAAGCTGGCCACGCCGGACACCAGTGTCGGTGACCTGATCGGCGACGTCGACCCGATCAAGGTCGCCCAGGGCCGGACCCTCGGCGACCCGGAGACCATCCACTTCGGTCTGATACCCCGCACGAACCGTGGCATCTTCTCGATCAACGAACTGCCCGACCTCGCCGAGCGGATTCAGGTGGCCCTGCTCAACGTGTTGGAGGAGCGCGACATCCAGGTGCGCGGGTATCGGCTTCGACTGCCGCTCGACCTGCTCCTGGTGGCCAGCGCGAACCCCGAGGACTACACCAACCGCGGCCGGATCATCACCCCGCTCAAGGACCGCTTCGGCAGCGAGGTACGCACCCACTACCCGCTCGAACTCGACGACGAGATCGCGCTGGTCAGCCAAGAGGCGATGCTGTCCTGGGCCGACGACCTCGAATTGGCCCGCCCCCTGATCCCCGACCACATCGTCGAGATCGTCGCCCGGTACGCCCGCCTGGTGCGCGAGAGCCAGCACGTCGACCGGCGCTCCGGAGTCAGTGCCCGGTTCGCTATCGCCGCCGTGGAGACGATGGCGGCCTCTGCCGTACGCCGGGCCGCGATGACCGGTGAGAATCGGGCCGTCGCTCGGGTCTGCGACCTGCCCAGTGCGCTGCCGGCCGCCCGCGGAAAGGTCGAATTCGCCGATGCCAGCGGCGAGGACGAGGGCGAACGCGAACTGGAGATCCTCGCCCACCTGCTCCGCCGGGCGACGGCGGAGACCTTCCGGAACCGATTGGCCGGCGTGGACCTGTCCGGCCTGCAGGATCACTTCGCCGAGGGCCAGACCGTCGATTCCGGGGAGCTTGTCGCCGGAGCGGCGCTGCTCGCCCAGTTCGGCGCCGTACCCGGTCTGGCCGAGTTGCTGACGGCTCTCGGGGTGACCGAGAGCGAGGACCTGCCCGACCAGGCTGCCGCGGCAGTGGAGTTCGCCCTCGAAGGGCTCTACCTCACCCGACGGCTGGGCAAGGACGTCGACGGCCTGCGCACCCTGTACGGCGGCTAGCGACATGCGCAGGCGGTACCGGTACGGGGCGTGGCAGGGCGGTCCGGACCCGCTCGCCGAGCCGTACGACGTGGCCACCGCGGTGGACGCGCTGGGCGACTCTGTGCTGGCCGGCGAGAGCACGAGCGAGGCCCTCCGCCGGCTGATGCGCGCCGGCGCGGCAGGTCGACGTGGCCTGGATGCGTTGCGGGACATGATCCGCGAGCGTTTGCGGACCGCCCGGAACCGCGGCGCGATGGACGGCACGTTGCGCGACGTACAGCAACTGCTCGACGAGGCGCTGCAGGCCGAGGAGCAGACCCTGGAGTACGACCCCCGGCCGGAGGCGCGGCTCGCCGAGTCGGAGCTCGCCTCGCTTCCCGACGACACCGCAGGTGCCGTACGGGCGCTGAGCGACTACCAGTGGTCCAACGCCTCGGCCCGGCAGAAGTACCAGGAGCTCCAGGACCTGCTGCGCCGGGAGGTGCTCGACAGTTCCTTCGAGAAGATGCGCGACGCGCTCGGCACCCCGGGTGGCATCGATCAGGGGCGCCTGCGCGAGATGATCTCCGAGCTCACCGACCTGATCCAGTCGCACAACCGCGGCGAGGACACCACCGCGGCCTTCGAGCACTTCATGGAACGGCACGGAGATGCCTTTCCGGACAACCCGAGCAACACCGCGGAACTGATCGACGGCCTGGCCCGCCAAGCGGCCGCGCAGCAGCGGATGCTGGCCGGGATGAGCCGCGAGCAACGCATGGAACTCGCAAACCTCATCTCCGACACCTGGGACCAGATGGGTGTCGGCGACCAGATCGGCGCGCTGAACGACGAGTTGCGGCGGGCCAGACCTGACCTTCGCTGGGACCGGGGCTCGGTCCCGGACGGTGCTGAGTCTCTCGGGCTCGGCGACGCCACCGCTGCGGTACGGGACCTGGCCGACCTCGAGGCGCTCTCCCGGGCCCTGTCCCAGGACTATCCCGAGGCGGACCTGAGCGACATCGACGTGCAGGCTCTGGAGAATGCCTTGGGCCGCAATGCGATTGACGACCTGGAGGCCCTTCGCGAGCTGGAGTCCGAACTCGAGGACCAGGGTTGGCTCAATCGCTCGGCGGGCAAGCTCACCTTGTCGCCGAAGGCGGTGCGCCGGATGGGCTCAACGGCGCTGCGGCGAGTGTTCGGTCGGCTGTCCGATGGCCGTCGAGGTCAGCACGACATCACTGCCACGGGCCCAGCCGGAGAACTCACCGGGTCCTCACGTCCGTGGACGTTCGGCGACGAGCAGCCGATAGACGTGGTCGAGACCGTCCGGCGGGCGGTGTTGCGCACGGCGGGCGATCGACCCGACCTCTGCATCGGGATGGCCGATCTGGAACCGGATGATCCCGGCGCACGTCCGAAGGGCGTGCCGATCGCGGTGGACGACATAGCGGTAGTGGAGACCGAGCGGCGCAGCAGCGCCGCGGTCGCCCTGCTGGTCGACCTCTCCTACTCCATGGCCCTGCGCGGCACCTGGCCCGAGGCCAAGTCCACTGCGCTCGCCCTGAACACCCTGGTGAGCACGAGATTTCCACAGGACGCGATCCAGATCATCGGTTTCGCCAGCCGCGCCCGCGAGATCTCCGCAGCCGACCTTGCCGACCTCGATGTGGACACCCTGCAGGGCACCAACCTGCAACACGGCCTGATCTTGGCTCGGCGCTTTCTCGCCCGGCACCGAGACAGCGAACCGATCATCATGATCGTCACCGATGGGGAGCCGACCGCGCATCTCACCGAGAACGGCCGGGCGGTGTTCTACTGGCCACCCTTGCCCGAGACCATCGCGCTGACGATGACCGAGGTCACTCGATGCACCCGGATCGGAGCGCAGATCAACGTTTTCGCCCTCGATCCTGATCCGAGCTTGATCGAATTCGTGGACACCCTCGCCCGGCAAGCCGGCGGCCGGCTGTTCCAGCCTGACCCGGCCCGCCTCGGCGAGTACGTCGTGGCCGACTACTTGGACGCCCGGCGCGGCCGACGGGCTCGGTCGGCATGAGTACGAACCTCGACTCCGAGCCGCTGGCCGCCGGAACTCGGCGCGCCGGAGGCTGCACCGTGACCCGCTCCAGTGCCGAGGAGACCGCTGCGCTGCGCCGGGCGGTACTCCGACCGCACCTCACGATCGAGCAGATGATCCTTGCCGGAGACCAAAACCCGAACACCGCGTACCTCGCCGTACGTGCCGCGGACGAGAATCCCGTACTCGGCTGCGTGCGCCTGGAACCGGTGGCCTGCCCATGGCCGGAGGCGCTGCAGGAACCGGCGCAGGCGCCATGGCAGTTGCGGGCAATGGCCACCGATCCTGCTGTTCGCGGTAAGGGGCTCGGCCGGCTGCTCGTGGAGGCCGCCGTACAGCACGTGGCTCAGCGGGGCGGCGACCTGCTCTGGTGCAACGCTCGGATCGGGGCTGAACACTTCTACTTGCGGCTGGGATTCCGCCCGGTCACCGGACATTTCGTCATACCCGATGTGCCAGAGGAACACCTCGGCATGGTCCGAAGGGTTCTGAGCAGTTGAGCTATCGAGCCTGGCCGGCGGCCCTTGTCACTGGCGCCTCGCTGGCCGCCGCCTGCGTGGTAGTCGGTGACCATGTCGTCGCGACCAGCGACGGGTGCCTCGACGCGGCCGGCTGGTTCACTGCCACTCCGGTTGTTCGGGCCGATAGGCCTGACCCGGTTGCCAGCGGGAAGCAGTCAACCGCGGGGCCGGACAAAGCCGACATCGGTGCGCGGGGAACCATTGACGAGGTCGGCAGGACCAGCGACCAACCGGACTCCGGCAAAGATCAGATCAGCGGTTGCCTCGACCTGGACCGGATCGAGGTTCCCGCCCCGCCGCCAGCTTCAGACGGCCGCGCCTGAGCTTCATCGCGGGCACCGCGGACCCAAACAACTCCGCAGAATCAGGGCGTCCCTGAGTCGAAAGATTCGAATCAGGGCGTCCCTGAGTCGAAAGATTCGAATCAGGGCGTCCCTGAGTCGAAAATTTCAGCGCGTTGTCAGGCGATCAACTGACATGGCCTGGTCGAGGTCGGCGATCAGGTCGTCGACGTCCTCGATTCCGACGCTGAGCCGGACCAGCGAGCCGGGGACCTGAAGCGGGGAGTTGGCCGTCGACGCATGTGTCATCCGGCCGGGGTGCTCGATCAGCGATTCCACCCCGCCCAAGGACTCGGCCAGGATAAAAACCCTTGTCCGCGAACAGATGTCGAGGGCCGCAGCCTCTCCGCCGGATGCCAGAAAGGAGACGATGCCGCCGTACCCACGCATCTGCCGGCCGGCGATGCCGTGACCGGCATGACCGGGTAGCCCTGGGTAGAGCACCGACTCGACCGCCGGATGCCCCGACAGCCAGTCGGCGATCTTGACGGCATTGGCGCAGTGGCGTTCCATCCGTACGCCGAGAGTCTTGATGCCGCGCAGCACGAGCCAGGAGTCGAAGGCACCGGGCACGGCGCCGATCGCGTTCTGTGCGTATCCGAGTTGTTCTCCGAGCCCGGCGTCGGCGACGACCACCGCCCCGCCGACCACGTCGGAGTGCCCACCCAGGTACTTCGTCGTCGAGTAGACCACCGCATCGGCCCCGTGTGCCAGCGGAAGCTGGAGGTACGGCGAGGCAAACGTGTTGTCCACGACCAACCGGGCCCGGCCACCGTGGGCAATGTCGGCCAGGGCAGCGATGTCGGCGATCGACAGCAACGGATTGGTCGGCGTCTCACACCAGATCAGCCGGGTATTGGACTGCAGCGCATCTCGAACCGCGGCCAGGTCACTGAGATCGACCGGTGTGTGCTCGATCCCCCACGCTGACAGAACGGCGGAAAACAGCCGATACGTACCGCCGTACGCGTCGGCCGGGATGACGACGTGATCCCCCGGGCGGCAGACGGTGCGTACCAGGGTGTCTTCGGCCGCCATCCCGGAGGCGAAGGCCAGCCCACGCGCACCACCGTCCAAGGCGGCAAGGCAGGTTTCCAGCGCCGTACGCGTGGGATTGCCGGTTCGGCTGTACTCGTACCCCGAGCGCAGCCCCCCGACACCGTCCTGGGCGTAGGTCGAGGTCTGGTGAATGGGGACGACGACCGAGCCGGTGACCGGATCGGGTGCTTGCCCGGCATGGATGGCGGCGGTCTCGAATTTCATTGGGCCGAGGCTAGTGCGCGACGATCAACCCCTCGGGGACCGGTGGACAACGCCAGCGGGACGGGCCCAGCAGTACCTAGCCTGAGCCCGGCAGTTGTTTCTCCGACCGATGTGGAGCGAAGGGGGCGCATGGCCAGCGAACACAGTCGGGTGACCGTGATCAGCCCGGATCGGCGGATCGACCTCTCGCTGCCCGGCTCGGTACCCGTCGGTGATCTGATGGCTCAACTCCTGGACCTGTGCACCGATCACCACGACCGCACCGGCGCGCTGGCCTGGACGTTGCGACCTGTCGGCGGCACTGCGCTGCCCTGGTCGAGCAGCCTGCAATCGGCGCGAGTACGCGACGGGACCGTCCTCGAATTGTGTGCCCGGTCAAGCGCCGCCGCGCAGAGCACGGTCGAGGATGTCCGTGACGCCACCGAGGATGCCGTCGACCAGACCGTAGGAACCTGGAGCCGCCGGGACACCACGACGATGGCAGTGTGGGCTGTCGCCGCACTTGGCTTGATCGTCCTGGTTCGGCCCGATCTTTGGGCCGCATCGACCGGCAATGGCGTGCCGGTCGCGATCTGCGTTGCCGCAGCCTTGTTCTGGGGCTGCGTCTCGATGGCGCGCCGGGAACTGCACATCGCCGCACATGGTCTGCTGGCGGTGGGCCTGGCCTGGACGGTTGCCTTGGTCGTGGCCGCAACGACGCCGGCCGACCTGGCCTCGAGCCCCATGACCCCTGCCATGCGGGCGGCGTTGACCGGCGCGGCCCTACTCGTCGCTGCTGCTGTCATGGCGTGGTCTGTGCCGTGTCTGAGCGCCTGGTCGGCTGCCGCCGCCGTCGGATTCGGTTTCACTCTGCTCTGGGCGGCGATGGATCTGGCCGGGCGATCTCTCGACGATGCCATCGCTGTCGGCACGGTTCTGGGCGTTCTGAGCCTGGGTGTCCTGCCACGTGCTTCGCTGGCCGCTGGCGGGCTGGCCGGCCTCGACTACGTGGTACGCACGCGCGGCGGCGTCGACGCCGACGCCGTGTTGGCGACGTTCGGCCGATCCCGGGCGTTACTCACCGGTGCGCTGCTCGCCACCGCCGGACTCACCGCTGCAGGCTCGGTTCGGCTCGAATTCGCCGGTTCTTCGATGCAGGTTGCCCAGGCTGCTGCGATCGCCGGCTGCCTTGCTCTCCGGGCCCGGGCTTTCTCCCAGTTCCTGCATGTCTTGACCCTTGTGCTGGCCGGGACGGCAGCGCTCTTGGTGCAGCTGACGGCGGACCTCTTCGACGGAGCGCCACGCTCAACCACTCTGGTCATCCTGGGTCTGATCGTGACATGGGCGGCAGTGCTCGCCCGGGGCGGCCTTTCCGCCCGTAACGATGTCACCGGCGCCCGCAGCCGGCGGCTGCTCGACCTCGCCGAATCATTGGCTGTGGCCACCTTGATCCCGCTCGTGGCCGGCAACCTGGGGATCCTTGACCGAGTACGCGAAATGGTGATCTGACAGGTGCACCAGGGACTTATCGCCGCGGGCGGGTTCACTGCAACCTCTCGGCCGGCACGGCCATCGCTTGGGCCACGCGTGCTCGGTCGCCGTGTGGCAGAAGCCAACCCGTGGGCGCTGGTCCATGACTGGCGCCGGCTGCTCAGTGCGGTCCGAGAGGGCCTGACCACCTGCGGCGCCGCTGCGGTCGCCCACGAGCAGCAGACCACCGTTGCTGCCCTTCGCTCACGTCAGATCCGGCCCCGGCGAATCGCGGTCATCGGAGCCAACGGCGGCGTCGGGACGACTACTACGGCGGCGCTTCTGGCAAGTGCGCTGGCTGCATCGAGGGACGACCAGACTCTGCTGCTGACGGTGCACAGTGACGCCTCCGATGCTGCCACCCGGCTCGGGGTTCGGCATGCGCCCAGCGTCAGCGAGGTCCTGGCGGGATTGCGTCGGCACGGACAGATCCCACCCACTCCGGTGACCGGTTCTGGGCTGCGAGTGCTGTCCGCGCCACCGCCGGGCAGCACCGTTGTCGAATCAGGGCTTGCCGCACTACTCGACGTCGCAACCTCCCGGCACGCCTGTGTGGTGGTCGACAACGGGGTGGCAAGTCGGATCGGTGACCTCGCTTCCGTGGCCGAGCTGGTCGACACGGTGGTCCTGGTCTGCGGCACGTCCGTAGACGCGGTCGAGGCGACGAACTCGGTTCTCGTCCGATGGCATGCACAACTGGCGGCCAGTGCCGCGACGCATCTGATCCTGGTTCCGGTACGGACCCGGCCCGGTGCCGGCGGGCCAGGCCACGATCCAGTCGAGCGGCTGCTGGCCGACAACGCCACCAGGCACGTGATGGCGCACGACGCCGAGCTGGCTCGCGGCCGGCCGATCGACCTGAGCCTGGTCTCCGGCCCGAGCTTGACCGCGGCCCTGGTCCTCGGTGCCGACATCATGGCGCGCCGCTGATCGAAGGCAGAAAGCAGCGGCGAGCGATCAGGCCGGGTCGGTCCAGGCGATCTGAACCTGTTCCACAGCCATACCGCGACGGGCGAGCAGCGCCCGGCCGGGCGGCAACCGCAGGGAGGCCACACCTCCCACCAACCGGCCCTCGGTGCGGTCACCGGAAAACAACAATCCCGGTCCGGCAAGGTCGCTCAGCGCCTGGGTGACCGGCTCGAACATCGCGCGAGACGCGCCGCCGGTCCGCCGTGCCGTGACGACATGCAGACCGACGTCTCGGCCCTGCGGCAGGTACTCGCTCAGCGGCGCCAGCGGATTGCCGGCTGCCCCGGTGACCAAGTCATAGTCGTCCACGACGATCAGGATCTCGCGGCCACTCCACCAGGTACGCGCCCGCAATTGATCGCTGGTCACCTCTGGTCCTGGCATCCGCTGGGCCAGGCCCTGACAGACCTCCGCGATTGCCTGTCGAGTGCCCGCCGCGCTGGTGCAGTAGCCGAGCAGGTGCTCGGCTGGCACCAGGTCGAGATGTGCGCGGCGGTAGTCGACCAGAACGATCCCGAGTTCTTCAGGTGCCCAGGCCAGGAGCAGCTGACGAAGAAGCGTCCGCACGAACGCCGACTTTCCGGACTGAGATTCCCCGTATACCTGCAGGTGCGGATCGGTTCCGAACAGATCCAGCTCAACCGGTGCCAGGTTCCGCTCGGACAGTCCAACCGCGACCCCACCTCGCCGGCCGGTCCCCGGCGCAGCCGTCTCGGCTTCCTCGGATCGATCGATCAGATCGTCCAGGGCCAGCATGGAGGGAAGGACCCGGACCGGACTCACCCCGCCGCCCGGCCAACGCCGGCCGGCCTCCCGCACGAGTGCGCTGACGCCGACGGGCAGGTCGTCGACGCTGGTATCGCCGTCGACACGGGGCAACGCGATCTGCACCAGATGGCCACCAGGTACCAGCGCACGGCCGGGGATGTCGGCCGGCACCGACTCTGCCAACCGCCGGTCGATCGCGGAGTCGAAGGCATCGGTCAGCCGTAACTCGATCCGCCCCGGAAGTGCTGCTGCCAGGCGGATCCGGACCTGCGCTCCGGTCGAGGCCGAAAGAACGGTATGCACGCCGAACGAAGGCCCGCGATTGGCAATGGTCATGACCTGATCCTCGAGGTCAGGCTCGGCCTCGCGAAGTGCCGCCCACCCGTCAACGACCAGGAACACGTCACCGAGCACATCGCTGGGCAGCGACCCGGCCCGCTGAGCGCGCCGCAGTCCGTCAGCCCCGTCCCAGCCGTACCGGCTCATCAGTCGTTCACGGACATCCAGCATGGCCGCGACGTCGGCGACGGTTCGGCGTACCCGATCTGGATCCGACCGCGTGCACGCCGCCGCCACATGAGCCAGCCCCTCCAGTGCTGCGAGGGAACCGCCTCCGAAGTCCACGCAGTAGACGGCCACCTCCCCAGGCGCATAGCGCAGTGCCAGCGAGCAGATCATCGTGCGCAACAGCACGCTCTTGCCCGACAGCGCACCGCCCACCACCAGCAGGTTGCCCTGCGAGCCGGCGAAGTCCCAGAGAAGCGGGATCTGCCTCTGCTCCGAGGGGATGTCTGCAAGGCCGAGAACCGCGCTGACCCGAGGCGCTGCCAGGTCGCCGACGGAGCCGTCCTTGCCGGGTGTCGAACCGCCGGGCACCGCGTCGAGGCTCAGCGCTCGGGGCAGCGGCGCAATCCACACCTGGCGTACGCGTGCGGCGCCGGCCTCGGACAGCCGCTGGACTGCTACATCCAGGATGGTCGGTGCGGCCGTGGTTGCGGGAACTGCTTGAACGGGCATTGCCGCCGGCTGCCCGGCAGAGCGCAGCGGGGTGCAGTCGCCCGTCGTGGAGAAGACAACGACCGGCGCAACCGTACGGACCTCGCCCACCCGTTCTTGATAGGGCGTGGAGACCAGGGCCGCCTTGAACCGTTCGAAGACCGTCGTGTCGACCTTGAGATATCCGGCTCCTGGCTCCGGAGGCAGATGGTAGGCATCCGGGACCCCCAGCGCCTCTCGGCTTTCGGACTCACTGAACGTACGAAGGCTGATTCGGTAGGACAGATGCGATTCCAGTCCGCGGATCTTTCCGGCGTCAAGGCGTTGAGTGGCCAGCAGGAGATGGACTCCGATCGAGCGTCCTATTCTGCCGACCGCCAGGAACAGTTCGGCGAAATCCGGTCGCGCGGCGAGCAGTTCGGTGAATTCGTCGATGATGACCAATAGGTGCGGCATCGGCTCGAACTCGCAGGCGCCGGCCCCTCCGGCTGCGGCGGTGCTCTGATCCACAAGGTCGGAGTAGGCCTGCAGATTCGGCAGGTTGCCGGCGTCGGCGAGCATGCGCTGCCGGCGGGTCAGCTCGCCGTACAGCGCATCTCGAAAGCGTTGCACCAGACCCGGATCGGCGGCGAGATTGGTCACCATCCCGGCCATGTGCGGTAGCCCGGCGAATCCCGCGAAGGTGGCGCCCCCCTTGAAGTCGACCAGCAAGAGCGCCAGTCGATCCGGCGCGTGACCGATGGCCAACGAGGTCACCATCGTGCGCAGCATCTCGCTCTTGCCCGATCCGGTAGCGCCGACGACGAGTCCGTGCGGGCCCATGCCGCCACGGGCGCTCTCCTTGAGGTCCAGGTGCACAGGTTGACCGTTCGCTCCGACGCCGAGCGGCACACGTAGGAAGTCCCGCGCCGAGCCGGGTCGCCAGCCACGCCGAGGATCGAGTTCAGCCACGTCGGAAACACCGAGAATGTCTTTCAGGCCCACTGCGGAGGTGAGTACGTCAGAGACGTCGTCCTCGGCCAGCCGGAGCGGACACAGAGAGCGGGCCAGCGCCGTCACGGTCGCGATGTCGACCTCATCGACGGTGCGTACGCCCAGACCTGCGGCCGCGTAGGGATCGCCCTCGAGCGTCGCGCCGACCCGGGGTCCGGCAGTGGCATGGGGTTCGAGCGTGATTCGCAGATCAACCTGCTCGGGTTCCTCGCGCCGGTGGGCCACCAGATTGACCACGGAAATCCCGAAGTTGGCCGGCGAGCCACTGGATCCCGTGTCGAGTTGGGGGGCGCCATATTGGAATTCGCCATCGATGACCACGACCAGTTGCTGCAACCCATGCCCAGCTGGCCTATTTCGACGGCGTTCTGCGTCGGCCCGTCGGATGTCCAGGTCCTCGCCGATCATGGCCAACAGCTCAGTAAACGACGTGGTCACCAGCAGACTGTCGCCCGCAACACCACTGGCACCAGCCGATCCGGCTGCAATCGCCGCAGTTCGACTGTGTGGCAACCACTTCGCCCACTCCCAAAGCTCTGCGAGCGGTGCTGCGCGAACGATGGCGATCCGGACATCGTCGGGTGCGTGCAGGGTTGTGAGCTGACCGATCAGGCCACGCGCCAGGGCGCGTGCGCGGGAGCGATCTCCTACGATGCTGAGGTAGCCGATCTCGGTCAGCGCAACGGCGATCGGTTGATCACTGAGCACGGCGTACCGCTCGACCAAGCCTTCGGCAGCCGACAGACAGACCGGGTCGTAGGTGACCAAGGGGTTGGACCGGTCCACCTGGACGCTGAGACCTGTTGTCAGAGCGGTCATTCCGGTGCCCAGCCGCACCTGCAGGAAGTCCGGGTCAGCCGGCCTTCGCTCCCATCGTCGCGCCGGGAGCCGGGCGATGTCGAGGAGTTCGTCGGGTCCGGGATGCCGAAGTGCTGCTCGGGCACGCTGGCTTGCCGTGGCCTGGCGTGCCTCCCGGCGCATCCCCTCGAGGTAGTCGAGATAACGCTCCCGGTTGGCGCGCTGCTTGCGACGGGCACTGGACCGCGTTCCGACGAACAGCACGATTCCAAGTCCCACCGAGACCACCATGAACAGCAGGCCAGCCGCGGCGAACAGTGGTCGGTCCTGGTTGGTCAGCGTGATCAGCAGCGAACCCGATCCGGAGACCAACGGCATCACGAGCATCGCCAGATTGGTGGAACTGCTTTGTTGCTCGTTCTGCTGGGGAGGCGCGGCCAGGATGACGGAATCGTGACCACGCGCGGGCGCGCCGAGTTCCAACGGTGGTGGTCGGCGTACGAGCACGGTGGTCATCCGAACCTCCGGTGACGACCGTGCTGCGGGCAGCGCACCGCTCAGACCGCCCAGGGGCCGAAGCGCTCGGCGTTGCCACGATCGGTTTCCCCGGCGGCCCGGCCCCCCGCTACGGCGTTCTCACCGAGAGCTTGCATATGTGCTCGCAGCCGCACCAGGTCGTAGACGTGTTCCTCGCAGAACAGGGAGGCGCCGGTGACTACGGGTGGCTCGACGACGGCATCGGAGACCCCCATGATGGTCGCCCGGAAATCGAGATCGATGCGTTCGTATTGCTCGGCCGCCGTCGCGGCGTTACCGGCGGCTTGGGCGGCTTCGCCGGTCGAAACTCCGATCTGATCCTCGTTCCCCATGCCCGAAACCTCCGTATGCGCCAGCTGACCCTCCGGACGACACCACTGCCGCTGGATGGAACCTAGGTAGCCGGCGCAATGCGCCGCTGACGTTGTCCACAGCTGGGTCGCCAGATCGGCGGTGACCGGCATGGCGCGGTCCGTTGTCCACAGATCCCGGTTTCGCCCTGCGACGGATCGCTCGACCCGCCTAGCCTCGTCGCTCATCGAGGCCGCCCGCACAGCCGCCACCTCAGGCGGCAACGGATGGCCGCACACCAAGGAGGATGCACATGAGCGACGACTTCGTCGGTCTCGCCCAAGCGAACGCGCTGGGCAGAGGCGGTACCGAGCTGGACAGCAGCGCGGAACAACTGTTCGGCAACCTGCAGGGACTCGTCAGTGAGTTGGAATCCGACGGCCAGGCCATGCGCGGCCGCTCACTGCAGGCCTTCGCCCACGTGAAGCAAGAGCTGTTCGCCCGATTTCAGGAACTCGTGGCGTTCTGCCGAGCCAACGGCGTGAACCTGAACGCCGCCCAGACGCAGATCGATGCCACAGACCTTGCCGGCTCGGAGCAGTTCTCGTCCGTCGGCGGAGCGTTGGATGGAATCACGTCCCGGATGTCGCGCGGCTGACTTGGTGGTGCCAGCAGTCAAACCCTTTGCTACTCACGACGAATCTAGGAGAATGTGATGAGTTGGGACGTGTACGGAAGCGTCGGCATGCTGAAGAGCCTGGCCGACACGCAACAAAACTTCCACAACCGGTTCCAGGGAGTGATGAACTCGATCGACTCGGTCGCCAAGCAGACCCTCGGGCAATGGGACGGTGCCGGCCAGGCCGGGTTCACCCAGGCATCGGCGGAGTACGAGCGTCTGCACACGGCCGTGCAGTCTGCCTTTTCCCGGCTGATCACCAGCACGCATGAGTCCGCCGACTCCTACGGGCGGCTGACCCACCACCTGCACGGTCTGTTCGACTGAGTAACCCAGACAGGTGGCAATGACAGTCCCCATCACCACACCGCTGCGCTCGGGTACCGACGTTCTCGCCGAAGTGGCGCCAAGTCGCACCACCTGCGGTTCGCACGGGGTTGCGGACAGCCTCGGTATCGATCCGGAGCGCTTGCTACTCGACACGGCGGCGTTGCGGCGGCGGCAATTGTGCGCTGCTTTCGTACACGGCTCGGCGCGCTCCTGGCGGGTACGCCGCCGGATCTGGCCGGCCGCGGTCGCCGGACTGCTGATCGTGGCCGTCGCCATCGCAGCACTGGCGGTGGCGGCGGCCTTCGCGGCTCAACAGGAGATCGATCGGAAGCGTCAGAGCCTGTCCATAGAATGGGCCGAGACCGACGCACCAGCGCCCATGCCGAACCGGGGCCAGCCACCATAGAGCCGGGAGCCAACCATCTACGGATCGATCGAGGTGCGGGGGGCACGTGAGAACAACCTCCAGGACGTCTGCCTGGACATCCCGAAACGAAAACTCACCGTCTTCACCGGTGTGTCCGGATCGGGCAAGTCGTCGCTGGTTTTCGGCACCATCGCGGCTGAGTCTCAACGGCTGATCAACGAGACCTACACGGCTTTCATCCAGTCGTTCATGCCGAGCCTGGGCCGGCCAGACGTCGACTCGCTGACCAATCTCTCGGCGGCGATCATCGTCGACCAGGAGCGGATGGGCGCCAATTCGCGTTCCACGGTCGGCACCGCCACCGACACCTATTCAATGCTCCGAGTCATCTTCAGCCGGCTCGGCGATCCGCACATCGGCGCCTCGGGCGCGTACGGGTTCAA
Source organism: Geodermatophilaceae bacterium (assembly GCA_013814015.1). GTDB lineage: Bacteria > Actinomycetota > Actinomycetes > Mycobacteriales > Geodermatophilaceae > JACCQS01. The sequence continues at coordinate 14,667 of JACCQS010000165.1, forward strand.
CGACCCGCAAGGCATGTGCCCGGAGTGCGAGGGTCTCGGACGAGTCTCCACGATCGATGTGGACGGGTTGGTCGACCGCGACCTCTCCCTCAACCAAGGCGCGATCACGTTTCCGAACTTCGGCGTCGGGTCCTGGTACTGGACGATCTTCGCCGACTCCGGCTTCTTCGACGTCGACAAGCCGCTGCGGAATTACACCGAGGCCGAGTGGGAGCAGTTCCTGCACGGGCCGGAGTCCAAGGTCAAGCTCACCCAGTTCACGCTGACCTACGAGGGACTGGTCGACAAGTTCCGGCGGCTATACGGGTCCAAGGACCTCGATAGCATGCAGCCAACCCTTCGGGCGGCCGTCGAGCGAGTGGCGACGACGATGACATGCCCGGCCTGTGACGGCGCCCGGCTCAATCAGGCCGCCTTGTCATCGCGGATCCGCGGCCTCAACATCGCCGAGTGCGCGGCCATGCAGGTCAGCGACCTGGCCCGGTTCATCGGCGACCTCGACGCCCCCGAGGTCGCGCCCTTGCTAGGCACGCTCCAGGCGGCGCTGGACAACCTGGTCAGGATCGGGCTGGGCTATCTCAGCCTGAACCGGGAGTCCGGCACGCTGTCAGGGGGCGAGGCCCAGCGGGTGAAGATGGTTCGCCACCTCGGCTCCAGCCTGACCGACCTCACCTACGTCTTCGACGAACCCACGATCGGTTTGCACCCGCATGACGTACAGAACATGAATGACCTGCTGCTTCGCCTGCGAGACAAGGGCAACACCGTCCTCGTCGTGGAGCACGAGGCCGAGGTCATCGAGATCGCCGACCGGGTCGTCGACATGGGTCCCGGCGCGGGACAACACGGCGGTCGGGTCGTCTACGAGGGCGACGTGGCCGGGCTGCGCACGACCGACACCCTGACCGGCAAGCACCTCGACCGCCGCCAGACGGTCAAGAGCACGAGTCGGACACCGACCGGTCACCTGCACATAGAAGACGCCGATCTGCACAATCTGCGCAACGTCTCCGTCGACATCCCCCGCGGGGTGCTCACCGCGGTCACCGGGGTTGCCGGGTCCGGTAAGAGTTCACTGATCACCGGATGCCTACCCCGCGATCACGCCGACGTGACCTTTATCGACCAGGGCGGCATCCGCGGGTCGCGCCGATCGAATCCAGCCACCTACACCGGAATCCTCGAACCGATCCGGAAGGCCTTCGCCAAGGCAAACAACGTCAAGCCGGCCCTGTTCAGCGCCAATTCCGAAGGGGCCTGCCCGGAGTGCAAGGGAATCGGCCTGATCTACACCGATCTCGCGTTCATGGCCGGAGTTGCCACACACTGCGAAGCCTGCGACGGCAAGCGGTTCACCGAAGAGGTACTGACCTATCGCCTGCGAGACAAGAACATCAGCGACGTCCTGGCGATGTCGGTCGACGAGGCCTGCGACTTCTTCTCGGAGAAAGCGGTCCGGCCGGTGCTCGAGGGCCTACACGGCGTCGGGCTGGGCTACATCTCACTCGGCCAGCCCCTGAGCACCCTGTCCGGCGGGGAGCGTCAGCGCCTGAAACTCGCGATCGAGATGGCGTCCTCGACCGAGATCTACGTCCTGGATGAACCCACGACCGGGCTGCACATGAACGACGTCGACAACCTGATCGCACTCCTCGACCGACTGGTCGACCGCGGCGCAACGGTCATCGTGATCGAGCACAATCTGGAAGTCATCGCCAGGACGGACTGGGTGATCGACCTCGGGCCAGGAGCCGGCCACGACGGTGGCGCAGTGGTCTTCGAAGGTCCTCCGCTGGCCCTGATCGAGGCGCCGGAGTCGCTCACCGGCAGGCACCTGCGCAAGCGGTTGGCTGGCTGAGACCAGCCGCGCCAGTGCTAGACGTCGCTGGCGAGGTAGCCGAGCACATCCTGGCGGGTCAGAACTCCGCGTGGTTTGCCGTCATCGAGCACGACGGCGGCATCACGGCCCTTGAGTACGGCGAGCAGTTCGGCCACCGGCTCATTGGCGCCCACCTGTGGAAGTGGCGGACCCATGTGCGCCTCGAGCTTGTCTGCCAGGTTCGCCCGACCGGTGAACAGCGCGTCGAGAAGGTCACTGTCCACCACCGAGCCGACGATCTCGGCCGACATCACCGGCGGCTCGGACAAGACGACCGGCACCTGGGAGACGGCGTACTCGCGCAGGATGTCCACCGCCTCGCGCACCGTTTCGTTCGGGTGAACGTGCACGAGTTCGGGGAGCGAGCCTGCTTTGGCCAATAGGATGTCTCCGATCGTCGTCTGCTCGGAGCCGCGGGACAGGAAGCCGTAGTCGGCCAGCCAGTCGTCATTGAAGATCTTGGACAGATAGCCACGGCCGGAGTCGGGAAGCAGCACGACGACCAGGTCATCGGGAGCAGCCGCTTGGGCGACCCGCAGCGCAGCGGCCGCTGCCATGCCGCAGGATCCGCCGACCAGCAGCCCCTCCTCGCGGGCCAGTCGCCGGGTCATTGCAAAGGAGGCCCGGTCAGAGACGGCGAGAATCTCGTCCGGGACGCGAGGGTCATAGGCGCGCGGCCAGAAGTCCTCACCGACGCCTTCGACGAGATAGGGGCGGCCCGTTCCACCGGAGTACACCGACCCCTCCGGATCGGCGCCGATGATCCTGACCCGGCCGTCGGAGACCTCCTTCAGGTAGCGCCCGGTGCCGCTGATCGTTCCGCCGGTGCCGACACCGGCCACGAAGTGCGTGATCGCACCCTCGGTCTGCTGCCAGAGTTCCGGGCCGGTGGTTTCGTAGTGCGATTGGGCGTTCTGCGGGTTGGAGTACTGGTCGGGCTTCCATGCCTTCGGCGTCTCATGGGCCAGGCGATCCGACACCTTGTAGTAGGACTCCGGGTGCTTGGGGGGCACCGCCGACGGGCAGACGACCACTTCGGCGCCGTAGGCCCGCAGAACGTTGATCTTGTCGTTGGACACCTTGTCGGGGCAGACGAAGATGCACCGATAGCCGCGCTGTTGAGCGACCAGAGCAAGCCCGACCCCGGTATTGCCGCTGGTGGGTTCCACGATCACGCCGCCGGGGACCAGCGCCCCCGAGGCTTCGGCCGCGTCGATCATCCGCACGGCGATCCGGTCCTTGACCGAGCCACCGGGGTTGAAGTACTCGACCTTGGCCGCCAGGTGGGCGGGTGCCGGCGCTCCGATCCGGCGCAATCGGATCAACGGGGTGTTCCCGATCAGATCGACCACGCTGTCGACGAAACGCACGGTCCTCACCCTACGGGCAGGACTAACCTCGACACAGTGAGACGGGTATGAACGGCGGAACCGTGCGTCGCGCGGCTCTCGGGACGGCGATCGCCGTGGGCAGCGTCGGCGCGGTCGCTGGTGGTCTGATGAGCCTGATCATGACTCAATCCCGCTCCGCCCGGCGGGTCGTGGAGCTACGAAGCCCGATTCTGGGTCCCCCGACCGGCGACGGCGTTTACGGAGACTTTCCGGGTCGGCCGATCAACGTCGCGCTGCTGGGAGATTCCAGTGCGGTCGGTGTGGGCGTCGATTCGACCAACGAGACACCCGGCGTACTGATCGTCAGTGCGTTGAGCGAACTCGCCGCACGGCCGGTCAACTTCACCCGATTGGCCTGGATCGGCGCAGAATCTCGCGGTCTCGACATTCAAGTCTCGCTGGCCCTCGACGAGACTCCGGATCTCGACCTGGCCATCATCATGATCGGCGCCAATGACGTCACCTCGCGGACCCGGCCGTCGGTGTCGGTCAGGTTCCTGTCCCAGGCCGTGACCCGGCTGAGGGAGACCGGATGCGAGGTTGTGGTGGCGACCTGCCCTGATCTCGGCACGATTCGGCCGGTGCGCCAACCACTGCGGTTCATCGCCCGTCGATGGAGTCGACAACTCGCGGCCCTGCAGACCGTGGCTGTGGTCAAGGCCGGCGGTCGTACGGTGTCTCTCGGGGCGATCCTGGGTCCGACGTTCGACCGCGAACCCAGCATGTTCAGCGCCGACGAGTTCCATCCCTCTGCCGAGGGGTACGCCGCGGCCGCCGCTGTACTGCTGCCCACCTCGGCTGCCGCTCTCGGGCTGTGGCCCGAGGCTGGCGAGCGCCGCGACCGGGCCTTTGGCAAGGAAAGGGTCACCTCGGTCGAACACGCGGCACACCGAGCGGCCGTACGAGCCGGCACCGAGGTGTCCCAGGCCGATGCGGATGCCCCCGTGTCCTCCGGCTGGGCCCGGCTGCGACGCCGCCGCCCGCTGGCCATGGTCGAGGCCGAGGACTGCATCAAGACCGACTCCCCGGAAGAGGCGAGCCACCGATGAGCCGAAAGCGGCACGCGCTTGCCGGTCGTGTTGCGCGGGCGGGCGTCGGAGCGATCGCTGGTGGCGTGGGTGCGGCCGGAGCGGTCCTGGCCGGCCAGCTGATCGCGGCGGCACGTCGCGACCCCACCGCCTTGTCCGATCCGCCACCGATCATCGGCACGTTCGGAGTCAGCGGTGACCCGCCGTTGCGATTAGCAGTCCTCGGCGACTCGGCGGCGGCCGGATATGGCGTGAGCACGGTCGAGCAGAGCGTGCCGGGACAGCTCGCCGGACGCCTCGCCGCCGCGGGCTGGCGGGTGGAACTGTCCGGCTTCGCCATCGCCGGATCCCGTACCGGTGATCTCGGACCGCAGGTCTCCAGAGCACTGTTGGGCCGACCGGACCTGGCCGTACTGGTCATCGGATCTGACGATGCGCTGCGCCTGACCCGGTCGAGTTCGGTGTCCTACGGCGTCGTCGATGCGGTACGCCGGTTGCGTGAGAGCGGAGTGCCAGTGGTGGTCGGGACGGCGCCGGACCTCGCCGCCGCGAGGGGTTTGGCCCAGCCGCTCCGGGTCGTGGCCGGCTGGCGGTCCCGGCGGGTTGCCAAGCTGCAGTTGGTCGCCACTCGGGCAGCCGGTGGCCTGCCGGTGGACCTCGCCAAGCAGTGCGGCCCGGTCTTTCGGGCCGATCCCGGCCTGCTGTCCGAGGATGGCTGGCATCCCTCGGTGGACGGTGCCCGGATCTGGGTCGATGCCTTGGAGCCGATGATCCTCGATGCCGCTGGTTCGCCCGCAACGTACTGATCCGCCACATCGATTGGAGCCCCTCATGCCCGAAGCCGTTATCGTCGCCACCGCCCGTTCCCCCATCGGGCGAGCATTCAAGGGATCGCTCAAGGACCTCCGCCCGGACGACCTGGCCGCCACCATCGTGCAGGCGGCCCTGGACAAGGTGCCCGAGCTGGATCCCAACGACATCGACGACCTGATGCTGGGCTGCGGACTACCGGGCGGACAGCAGGGTTTCAACCTGGGCCGGGTGGTCGCCATCCTGCTGGGACAGGACCAGCTGCCCGGATTGACCGTCACCCGCTATTGCTCGTCGTCGTTGCAGACCACCCGGATGGCGCTGCACGCGATCAAGGCCGGCGAGGGGGATGTCTTCATCTCGGCCGGTGTCGAGATGGTGTCCAGCTTCGCCACCGGCAACAGCGACAGCTGGCCGAACACCGAGAATCCGGCCTTCGCGCAAGCGAACACACGCACGGCAAAGGTTGCCGAGAGCGGGGCCGACGCCTGGGCGGACCCCCGTAGCCAGGGCGACCTGCCCGACGTCTACATCGCCATGGGCCAGACGGCGGAGAATCTGGCGCTCACCAAGAACGTGAGCCGGCAGGACATGGACGAGTTCGGCGTACGTAGCCAGAACCTTGCCGAGCAGGCCATCGCCGACGGCTTCTGGGAACGTGAGATCACACCGGTCACCACCCCCGATGGCACAGTCGTCAGCGCTGACGACGGCCCGCGCGCGGGAGTCACCCTCGACGCGGTCTCCCAGCTGAAGCCGGTATTCCGCCCCGACGGCCGGGTCACCGCAGGCAACTGCTGCCCGCTGAACGACGGGGCGGCTGCGGTCATCGTCATGAGCGACAGCAAAGCGCGGGAACTCGGCATCACCCCATTGGCTCGGGTGGTCTCCACGGGCGTGAGCGCGTTGTCCCCGGAGATCATGGGCCTCGGCCCGGTCCAGGCAAGCGAGCAGGCATTGTCCCGGGCCGGCATGAGCATCGGCGACATGGACCTGGTCGAGATCAACGAGGCCTTCGCCGCGCAGGTCATCCCGAGCTACCGCGACCTGGGTATCGACCTGGACCGGCTCAATGTGCACGGCGGCGCTATCGCGGTCGGGCACCCGTTCGGCATGACCGGCGCTCGGATCACCGGAACGTTGCTCAACGGGTTGCGCTCGCGGGACAAGACATTCGGGCTGGAGACGATGTGCGTCGGCGGGGGCCAGGGCATGGCCATGGTGCTCGAGCGGATGTCCTGACGTCCAGGGAAGGCTGAAATCCTGGCGGTCTTGACGGAAACCGCCAGGTTTCATGACCGAGCAGACGAAGGCCCGGCTCTCTCGATGAGAAAGCCGGGCTTCGTGGTGCCGGGTCAGTAGCTTGCGGGCTACTCGCGGAAGTAACTCAGCAAGCGCAGGATCTCCAGGTACAGCCAGACCAGCGTGACCAGAAGACCGAAGGCTGAGTACCAGGCGAAGTTCTCCGGAGCGCCCCGGCGAATGGCCTGGTCGATCATGTCGAAGTCCAGCAGCAGGAAGAACGCGGCGATGCCGATGACCAGCAGGCTGAACCCGATCGCGAGCGGGCCGCCTTCGCGCAGGCCCAGTCCGCCTTCGGTGAAGAAGCCGGCGACCAGGTTGACCAGCATGAGTACGAGAACGCCGATGCCGGCGCCGATCACCCACCGCTGAAGTCGAGGAGTGACCCGAATGGCTCCGGTCTTGTAGACCACGAGCATTCCGACGAAAACCCCCATCGTGCCGATGATCGCCTGGATCACGATGCCCGGATAGATGAGCTCGAAGACCTCGCTGATCGCCCCGAGGAAAACGCCCTCGATGGCGGCGTAGGCCAGGATCGCGGCGGGGTTGGTGATCGTCTTGAAGGCGATCACCAGGCCGAGCACGAATCCGACGAGAACAGCGCCGATGGCCAGCGGCATGGACTGCTCAGGCTCGAGCAGCAACCAGGTGGCCGCGGCCGACAGGATCGTGACCAGCAGGGTGATCCCGGTCTTGGTGACGACGTCGTCGATCGTCATGTATCGCGATGGGGCCTGATAGCCAGGCGGTGCATAGGACGGCTGCGCGTACATGTCCTGGAGTTGCCCCGAGGACGGCGCGTTCTGCGCCGCGCCCTGGTTCCACGTCGCATGACCCTGGCCGCTGGGAATGCGGCCCAGGGCGGGATTCGAACTCTTCACCAATGGCTCCTTCGTCGCAGACGTGTTACTGCCCAGAATAACGCTCAGCCGCTCGCCACGGTTCCATGATCGAGCAGTTCTTGCTTCTCTTGTACTTATCCGACGCGAGCCCGGCCCGATCGGTGCCCCCGGTGGGACTCGAACCCACACTGGAGCCCTTTTAAGGGGCCTGCCTCTGCCATTGGGCTACGGGGGCAGAAAGAGACTAGGCCGCTCCAGACGTCTCGGCGACACTGGCGAACTCTCTGCGTGGATCCTGGATCTGGCCGAGTGAGGTGATCTCCCGACGGAACAAAAGCGCGAGCGTCCAGTCGGCGAGCACCCGGATCTTGCGGTTGAACGTAGGCACGCGGCTCACGTGGTAGGTCCGGTGCAGGAACCAGGCAAGGACGCCTCTGATCTTGATCCCGTAGATCTGAGCGACGCCCTGATAGAGCCCGAGGCTGGCCACCGATCCGGCGTTCTTGTGCGAGTACGCCGACGGCGCGCCGCCACGTAGGACCGAGACGATGTTGTCGGCAAGTACCTTCGCCTGGCGTACGGCGTGCTGTGCGCTGGGCGGCGTACGCGCCCCGATGCCTACGCTCAGGTCCGGTACCGCCGCACAGTCACCGGCCGACCAGGCGTCGGCCCGACCACGGACCCGCAGCGTTGCCTCACACTCGATCCGGCCCTTGGCATCCAGCGGCAAGTCAGTATTCGCAAGCAGCGGGTTGGGCTTGACACCCGCAGTCCACACGACTGTGGCGCACGCGTAGCTGTCCCCGTCACCCAGCACTACCTGCCCGTCGACCATGGACTCCAGACGGGTGTTCAGCCGGATGTCCATGCCGCGGCGCAGTAGTTGGTCGACGGTGTAGGCCGCGAGGTCCAAGCTCACCTCGGGCAGGATCCGCGGGCTGGCCTCCACCAAAACCCAGTGCATCTCGTCCGCGGCGATCTGCGGGTAGTACTTCTTTACCGCGTACCGGGCCATGTCCTCGAGTTCGGCGAAAGCCTCGATCCCGGCATAGCCACCCCCGACGAAGGTGAACGTCAACGCCCGCCGGCGGACGGCCTGCTCGGTCGTCGAAGCGGCGGTGTCCAAGCAGGACAGCACCTGGTTGCGCAGGAAGATCGCCTCACCGACGTTCTTGAACCCGATCGCACCTTCGGCCAGACCCGGGATCGGCAGAGTCCGGGCCACCGAGCCGGGGGCGACGACGAGGATGTCGTAGCCGATCTCGTAGGGCGCACCATTGGAGGGCTGCACGGTCGCCGAATGGTCCTTGTGCACGATCTGGGTGACTGCGCCGGTGACGACGGTGCACTGCTTGAGGACTCGACGCAGCGGTACGACCACATGGCGTGGCTCGATGGACCCCGCCGCTGCCTCAGGGAGGAATGGCTGGTAGGTCATGTGCGGCTGCGGATCGACGACGATGATCTCCGCAGTACCCCGGGTCAGCTTGCGCTGCAACCGAAGTGCCGTATAGAGGCCCACGTACCCGCCGCCGACCACCAGGATGCGCTGACGGGTACCGGTCACTGCCCTCTCCACATGCAGGCGAGCCTAGTGAGGCTCGTCAGGGCCAGCGCCCGCGCCCGTCATCGCGCGGGCGCGGCGGAGCACAGCGTCGAGCATCGCCTCGGTAAGCACGCCGGTGAAGGTGTTCTGCTGGCTGACGTGATAGCAGCCGAGCACCTGCAAAGGCGGGCGGTCAGGATGCTCGATCGCGAACTGCACACCGTGACCGAACCGCGGCCGAGGGCGCGGAATCAGATACGACATACCGGCCAGTACCGGCCAGAGCGCGTTCCAGCCGAACTGGCCGAGCACGACCACGACCTGGAGATCAGGCAGCAGAGTCAGTTCCCGGGCCATCCATGGCGCGCAGGTGTCCCGTTCGGCTGGAGTCGGTTTATTGGCCGGTGGGGCGCATCGGACGGCGGCGAAGATGCGGGTATCGGTCAGCCGAAGGCCGTCGTCGATGGACACCGACGTCGCCTGATTGGCCAACCCGACGCGGTGCATCGCCGCGTAGAGCCAGTCACCACTGCGGTCCCCGGTGAACACCCGCCCGGTCCGATTGCCGCCGTGGGCCGCCGGAGCCAGTCCTAGGATCGCGATCCGCGCGTCGCCCGGTCCGTATCCGGGCACCGGCCTTGCCCAGTACGTCCAGTCGCGGTAGGCGGCCCGTTTGACCAGGGCGGCCTCTTCGCGCCACTGGACCAGTCGCGGGCACGCCCGGCAGTCGCTGACGGCTTGATCCAGGCTGTGCAGGTCGACCCTCGTCGGAGCGACCCTGGCCGGGTAGTCGGGGCGGTCAACGTCCATGGGCTGACAGTCCTAGATCGGACAGCGTGGCGTCGAGCAGGGCGTCGATCGCCGGCCAAGCCATCTCGGGCTTGCTGATCCGCAGGTCGGTGAGTCCATGCATCCATGCCCACAACTGGAACGCCAGAAAGGAGCTGTCTCGCGCTGAAGGGCGACGAGGGCCTGCGTCCAGGCAACGTTGTACGGCGTCGACAAGCGCGATGAACGATGTTGCACACCGGGATGGTCTGTCTTGCCGTGAGTTGCAACGCCCTTGGGGCCGAGCGCGGCAGCGCTGAACAGGACTCGATAGTGACCGGGATGCTCCTTGGCAAATCCGAAGTAGGCCCGGCATCGGCGACGCAGCGCATCGAACGGGTCGCGACCGGAGGCTTCGGCGTCGCTGAGCCGCCGGCCGAAGGCCCGGAATCGCTCGGCTACGACTGCCCGCAAGAGGCTCTTGCGGTCGACGAAGTGTAGATAGATCGACGCCGGCGTCACACCGGCGGCGGCGGCCACCGCTCGGATGGACAACCGGTCCGGGTCACCGCGCTCGGCGAGCAGATCGCTGGCCGCCTCGATCAACTCCTCACGAAGTCGGGCGCCCTGTCCTCGCTCGTTGCCCTGGCGTGGAAGTGCACCCATGTCTTCCTCTCCGATGGTCAGCATCCAAAGTAAGCAGCGAAGGATCGCTCCGCTCCGGAGGGAGCTACCGACCGTTCTCCTTCTTGAGAACGACGCAACGACGCACTGGCGTCCGTCCTCCTGTTCGTCTCCGCCGGCATCAGCCTGATCGCCCTCTGGCTCCTATGGCGGCGGACCTCGGAATTTCGGACTCACGTGTTCGTGGCGATGTTGATCCCGGTGCTTTCCTGGGGGTCGCTCTTCCTGGCGCTGCTGCTCCCCGAAACCGGGACCGAAGACGTGCCCGTTGAGTTGCCCCGCATCGCTGGTCTGCCGGTGAACCTTTTCGTCGCTGCCTTCTTCGTTCTGCTGTCGGTGGCGGCTTGGTGGCTATCCGTTTCGGCGCAGGACGGGGAGAAGTCGGCGACTCGTCAGCGGTCTGCGGCCGGCGGACTAGATATGCGGCTGCTGCGGACCTTCGGTCGGGTCATGCCTGTGGGAATGACATTGTGCGTCGTACTGGCGATCACGTCGACTACCGGCGCGGACGGCGGCCCTCTGATCTGGAACGCCGAGACCCTCCACCGGCTTGGAAGGAGACGCGCAACCGATGGGAGTTCTTCCAGGGACTCCGCTTCTGGCTCCTGCTACTCGGCTTCATCCCGATCTGCGTTGCCGCCACCGTGGGATAGCGCGAGACCGGCCAGAGCGCAGGTGCCACACGTGGTCGGGCATGATCGGCGCAGATGTCGAGCCGATCGGGCTCGACCTGGAGAGGAGCACCGGTGGCGAGGACCAAGGGGTCGTTCTTCTGGAAGCTGCTCGGCTTCGCCTTTGCCATCCCGGCTGGCGTCGCCATGCGCAAGATTCTGGATCGGGTGTGGATGCGCGCCCGCGGCAGCGCTCCACCCAAGAACCCGGCTGCACCTGGCACCAAGTGGAGCGAGGCCCTGGCGTGGGCTGCGGCCTCCGGCATCGGCATTGCCTTCGGTCGGCTTGTCGCCGCACGTGGAGCCGCTGGGGTGTACAAGAAGCTGACCGGGAAGCTGCCTCCGGGACTGGAATCCGAGGGTCCCTGAGCGGCGGGTCGCTGCCCGGTCAGCTCGGATCGGCAAGTGAGGCGGCGATCCCGTCCAGGATGTCGTGTTCGCTGACCAGCACCTCGTCGATCTCCCATGCGTCCATCACCACCCGCAGGATGAGGGCGCCGGCTCCGATCACATCGACCCGGCCCGGGTGCATCACCACCAGATCGGCCCGTTGCGACCGGCTCATCGTGAGCAGTCCGGCGGTCGTGGACCGCACAGCACCGACCGGGATCCGGCTGTGGTGGATGACAACGGGGTCGTATGCCGACAGACCCAGCGCCACCGCGGCCACTGTGGTCACCGAGCCGGCCAGGCCGATCAGGGTGACCGGCTGCTGGATCGGGACGGACTCGGCGACTGAGCGCAGGGCGACCCGAATGTCGGACTCGGCGGCTCCGATCTGGTCCGGGGTCGGGGGGTCGCTGGCGAGATGACGTTCGGTCAGCCGTACACAACCGATGTCGACCGACAGCGAAGCGGTGACCGTGTCCGTACCCAGCACGAATTCGGTGGACCCGCCGCCGATGTCGACGACCAGGTACGGCGCGGCAGGTGGATCGCTCAGCCTCGACAGGCCAACGGTCGCGCCGACAAAGGACAGTGCGGCCTCCTCGGTTCCGCTGATGACCTCGGCCGGGGCTCCGAGCACGTCAGTCACCATGGCCTCGAAGTCGGCTCGGTTGCGGGCATCCCGGGTGGCGCTGGTGGCGACCATCCGGACCCGTTCGACCCGCAGGTCGGCGATCTGGGCCGCGTAGGCGGTCAAGGCGACCCGGGTGCGTTCGATCGCCTCCGGCGCGAGTTCACCGGTCTTGTCGACCCCAGCACCTAGGCGGACGATCTCCATGCGGCGCACTACATCTGACGGAGATTTCCCGCTCACTGTGGTTGGCACGTCGGTGATCAGGAGCCGGATCGAATTCGTCCCGCAGTCGATGGCCGCAACCCGTTTCATCCGGTCCTAAGCCTCCTGCTCCGCAGCCACACACGGGCCCTTCGCCCACCACGGCGGCATCGCGGCCAGCGCCTCGTCGCCCAGTGGGTTGGTTCCAGGTCCGACGGCCAGCGAGTGAGCGACCAGAGCGTGCAGACACTTGACCCGCTCGGGCATGCCGCCGGCCGATGCGTCGCTGGACAGGTCGCCGAGTGCGTCGCGCTCACGCACGTAGCTGGTGTGTGCGGCAAGGTATGCGGCGCGCAGATCGTCGTCGGTGGCGAGGCGCTCGGTCATCCCGCGCATCACTCCGGCGGCTTCGAGCCGACTCACCGCGGCGGCTGCCCGTGGGCAGGTCAGGTAGTACAGCGTCGGGAACGGTGAGCCGTCGGACAGCCGCGGTTCGGTCTGTACGACATCGGGTAGGCCGCAGTCGCAGCGATGGGCGACCGCGCGCATGGCTCGCGGCGGCCGACCCAGTTGGGCGGCCACGATGGCGCGGTCAGCGGCCTCCGCCGGCCGAAGCTGTCGGAACGCCGGTCGTCGGGTCATCCGCCGCTGTCGGCTATGTCGATCGAATCGAGCACCCGGTCGAACCAGGCGACCTCGGCCTCCTCGGCGTCAGGATCGTCGCGTCCGGGCACTGCCTGCGCCTGCCCGCTGTCGTCGATCACGTACAGCAGATCTCCGGGCATGACGTACTGCAATCGGGACTGCGCCTGCGTCTCGATGAAAGCAGGATCATCGAGCTGATCCACCCGAACCCGCAGATCCTCGACCCGCTGCTGGGCTGCGCTGTTCTCCGCCTCGAGCCGATCGATTGTCGCCTGCTGGGCGAGATAGCTCTGGAGTGGATAGGCCAGGCTCAGGATCAGCAGTACGACGACGGCCGCCAGCAGGATCGCCCGACCCGTGAGCCTTGCCGTCCAGCGCTGCGCTGCTTGCGGGGCTGCCGTCGCGCGGGTCGGCCCTGGGCCGCGCGTGCTGCGCTTGTCGCCCGGACCCCGTCCTCGCCCTTGCGCCCGAGTCAGTTCGCCGGCGGCCGCGCGTCCACCTCCGCGGGCCCGCTCCGGGCCCCGTGAGCGCTCACTGCCACGAGTCCGGTCATGTGCCGACCGTCGACCATCCGGGCGGCTGGTGCCCAGCACACCGTTGCGTCGGGCACCACGCCGGCTTCCTGGCCCGTTGGCCGAACTCATGACGAGCGGCGGGAGCGCTTACGCGCTCGGCTCGAGGGCCGAAGAGCTGTCGCAGGCCCAGCCGCATCTCCGCTGTCCGGACGGGCTCGCGGGTCGACGACCGGGGATTCGGCCGCAGAAAGGGGGGCGGCGCCGTACCGCGGAAACGCGCCAGCACCGGCGTACCGGGCTGCGTCGTCGAGTTCTTCCTCGATGCGCAACAACTGGTTGTACTTCGCGACTCGCTCGCTGCGGGCCGGTGCACCGGTCTTGAGCTGCCCGCAGTCGGTGGCGACAGCAAGATCGGCGATGGTGGTGTCCTCGGTCTCACCGGAGCGGTGACTCATCATGGCGCGGTAGCCGCTTCGGTGTGCCAGGGAAACCGCGTCAAGGGTCTCGGTCAGGGTTCCGATCTGATTCACCTTGACCAGCAGCGCATTTGCCGCACCGCGGGAGATCCCGTCGGCCAGCCGCTCGGGGTTGGTGACGAAGAGGTCGTCGCCAACCAGCTGAACCCGATTGCCGATGGCCTGGGTCAGATCGACCCAGCCTTGCCAGTCGTTCTCATCCAGCGGGTCCTCGATCGACACGATCGGGTAGCCGTCGACGAGGTCGGAGTAGTACGACATCAAATCGGCGGAGCTGAGCTCCTTGCCCTCGAAGGTGTAGCTGCCGTCGCTGTGGAACTCCGTCGCCGCGACGTCCATCGCCAGCACGATGTCAGTGCCCAGGGAGTATCCTGCCTTCTCGACGGCTTCGGCGATCAGGTCCAGCGCCGCCCGGTTGCTGGGCAGGTCCGGTGCGAACCCGCCCTCGTCACCCAGGCCGGTGGCGAAGCCCTGAGCCTTGAGAACCGCTTTGAGGGCGTGATAGGTCTCGACGCCCACCTGCAGCGCTTCGGCGTACGTCGAGGCTGCGATCGGGGCGATCATGAACTCCTGAACATCCACGTTGGAGTCCGCGTGGGCTCCGCCATTGAGGATGTTCATCATCGGGACCGGCAGCAGATGTGCTGAGGGGCCGCCGAGGTATCGAAACAGCGGCAGTTCGGCGGCATCGGCCGCGGCCTTGGCAACCGCCAGGCTCACGCCCAGGATCGCGTTGGCCCCGAACCTTGACTTGTTCGGGGTCCCGTCCAGGTCGATCATCCGCTGGTCGATCAGTCGCTGCTCGCTCGCCTCCAGGCCGACGATCTCCGGACCGATGTCGTCCAACACCGCGGCGACTGCTTGGCTGACGCCCTTGCCGCCGTACCGCGTCCCGCCGTCGCGCCGTTCGGAGGCTTCGAAGGCTCCAGTAGATGCGCCGCTGGGTACGGCGGCCCGGGCAAACGTGCCGTCCTCCAGTGCGACTTCCACCTCGACGGTGGGATTACCTCTGGAATCCAGAATCTCGCGCGCGCCGACTGCGTGAATGATGGCCACGGCGCGAGCCTAACGAGCGCATGGCCAGGTCTGGGTCAGTCCACCCGGCGTGGCTGGCACTATCGACTTCGTGGCTGATCCCCTGCCCGAACAGTCGAAGGCGGACGAGCCGTCTCCCGAGAGCCGGCCTGCACCTCGCGCAAAAAGGCAACTGTTGCTCGGGATCGGTCCGGTGACCGTGATCGCGGTCGTCCTGTTGTCCGTCCTGGGATCGTCCTTGCCGGCGGCTCGGGCGCCGTTGTCCGCGGCGACGGAGACTGCGACCGCGGAGGTCGTACGCAACGGCGTCGCACCAGACGGCCGCGGGATCGAGATTTCCTACACCGATCGAGACGGCGAGCAACAGCGTGGCCTCATCGTCCTTGCCCGCCCCGAGGACATTCCCGAGGGCGCCGAGATCGGCGTGCAGTACGACCCGGCTGAGCCCGGGTCGGTCTACGCCGAGGGCGATGCTGCGCACCTGACCGTGCGCAATTTGCTGTTCGGGATCGTCTGGATTGGCCTGGTCCTCGTTCTCTGTGCCGCGATCACGGGATTCCGGCTCCTTTCCCGTCCCCGGCTGCGACGACGCCCGGCCACGTCTGCGAGCGCGCGGCGGGTCCGGGTACGCCGAGGGCTCAGCGACCGGAGTTGGCTGGTGTTCGACCATGGCGGAACTGAGTCATGGGTGCCGGTCTACTGGGATGAAGCTGTGTCCGCTCTGCCTAGAGGCACGCCGATAACCGTGCACGGCAACATCCGCCGCGACCGGCTCGTCCTGCCGGTCATCGAGGGAAGGCCGATCTGGCCATCTGGCGCGCGGCGCGGCAGCGCACCCAAGGGTGCGGCGACCCAGTTGCCGCCGCAGAATCCGCCGCCGCGGATCAGCCTGCTGCGTCAGGTCCGCAGCGACGCGGCCAGTTTGCTCTTCGCTCCATTGTTCGGCCTGTTGTGGGCCTACACCGACGAGAGCGGCGTATCCGGCTTCTTGGCGGCAACGGCGCTCAGCGCCGGTGTGCTGTTCTGGCTCCCGTCGATCTACGGCTCTGATCCCACCGGCCCCCGCGACGACGACTGAAGGCGGCATCTCTCCGTCGCGCACTCTATTGCGAGAGTGGCTACGGGCCGGGTCGGCTGTCGGCGCCTGGTGGCCAGTCTGTTCGGGGTGGGGTGGTCGGTGGGTGTGGTTGATCCGGGGTGCTCCTTGCTCGTTCCGCGCTGCGATGCTCGCTGGCTGTCGGCTTCGGTGTGCCGCGTCGCCCTGCAGCCGGGCCAGGTGCAGGCGCCGTCCCGGATCTCGATGGCCGTTCTCGGGGCTGCGGTGTAGAGGCGGTGTTCCCGGCCGACGTCGACGGGTTGGCCGTGGGTGTTCAGGACGGCGGGAATGATTCCGGCGTCGCCGAGGTAGAATCCCTCAACCTCGGAAACCGACGCAAAACCGAAGGGCAACCGCGCTCTACCTCCGAAAGCC
>JACCQS010000400.1 GCA_013814015.1 Geodermatophilaceae bacterium
GCCAACGAGGTCATCGCCACATTGGCCGCCGAAAGGCTCGGCGAGGGCGCCTCGGTGCATCCCAATGACGACGTCAATGCCCCGTTCTCCTCCAACGACCAGTTTCCGGCAGCGATCCACATCGCGGCGACCCGGTCCATCGTGGTGTCGCTGATCCCGGCCCTGGAGTATCTGGACGCCTCCTTGTCGCGCAAGGCCGAGGAGTTCGCCGCCGTGGTGAAGTCCGGCCGTACCCACCTGATGGATGCCACTCCAGTTACGTTGGGTCAGGAGTTCGGGGGCTACGCGGCCTCGGTGCGCTTCGGCGTCGAGCGACTGTGGGACGCGCTGCCGCGGATCGGTGAACTGCCACTGGGGGGTACAGCGGTCGGGACCGGTATCAACGCGCCGGCCGGATTCGGCGGCGAGGTGATCGCCGCGCTCGCCGCGGACATGGAACTGCCACTGACCGAGGCGCGGGACCACTTCGAGGCGCAGGCTTCGCGGGATGCGCTGGTCGAGGCCTCCGGCGTCCTGCGGGTGATCGCCATCTCGCTGTACAAGATCTCCAACGACCTGCGCTGGATGGGCTCCGGCCCGCGCGCCGGGCTGGGTGAGATCCGGCTGCCCGACCTGCAACCGGGTTCCTCGATCATGCCCGGCAAGGTCAATCCGGTCATCCCGGAGGCGGTCTGCCAGGTGGTCGCCCAGGTGATCGGAAACGACGCTGCGGTGGCCTTCGGCGGATCGGCCGGCAACTTCGAGCTGAACGTGATGCTTCCGGTCATCGCGCGCAACCTGCTCGAGTCGATTCGGTTGCTTGCCAACATCTCACGCCTGTTCGCTGACCGGTGCATCGACGGAATCGAGGCCGACGTGGAGCGGTGCCGTGAGTTCGCCGAGTCCTCACCGTCGATCGTCACTCCGTTGAACCGCTATATCGGCTACGACGAGGCCGCGAAGGTCGCCAAGCAGTCGCTGGCCGAGCGCAAGACGATCCGCGAGGTCGTGCTCGAACGCGGGTACGTCAGGGACGGCAAGCTCACCGAGGTGCAACTGGATGCCGCTCTCGACGTCCTGTCCATGACCCACCCCTGACCCGCGTGCGCGGGCCGTTTGCGGCGCTGCAATGCACCCGTTCTGCGCGCTTCACACCTGATGCGATGGGTGGCATGCGGGTACGACGGGTGCAATCTCCCTGTCCGGGGCCGGGTTGTGGATTCCCTGGCGGCTGTGCACATTCCGTCGCTCATCGGCCGGCGTGGGCCACAGGCCGATCACTGTGGCCGGATGTCTGTTCCCGCTGATCTGCCACCGCTGATCCTGCGTCCGCGAGCGCTGGCCGATGGCTACGACGACAAGGAGATCGCCCGGCACCGGCGCTCGGGAGTGTGGTCGTCGGTGCGCCGCGGTGCGTACGTTGGAAGCGCCTCCGCTGAAGCGCTGACCCGCCGCAGCCGTCATCGCCTGCTGATCGAAGCGACGCTGAGCAAGCTGCGCCGGCCGGCGGTGGTCAGCCATGCGTCAGCCGCGGTGCTGCACGGCCTCCCGCTGTGGTCTGTCCCGCTGACCGCAGTGCACGTGACCAGGAATCCACCGGCGAAGAGCGACTCTGATCGCAATCTGATCTGTCACGTCTGCCGACTCGGCCCAGATGAGGTGACCGTGGTCGATGGCATGGCCGTGACGACTCCGACGAGGACGATCCTCGATCTGGGCCGGCTGATCGCGTTCACCCCAGCGGTGATCGCTGCCG
This sequence comes from Geodermatophilaceae bacterium, assembly GCA_013814015.1. Classification (GTDB taxonomy): domain Bacteria; phylum Actinomycetota; class Actinomycetes; order Mycobacteriales; family Geodermatophilaceae; genus JACCQS01. The sequence goes on from JACCQS010000400.1 coordinate 1,736, forward strand.
ACGACGGGCTGCGCCGAATCCTGACGACTCGCGAATTTCTGATGACCTCCCTCCAGGACCTGATCGGAACGCGTGGCAGCCGAAACGCCGCCCGCGTCGTGCAGTTCGCCGATGGCCGCAGCGAGAGTGTCGGCGAGAGCAGAAGCCGAGTGGTGCTGGCCGAGGCCGGGCTCCCCGCTCCCGAGTTGCAGGTCGAGGTATTCGCCGAGGGCGGCTTCTTCCTCGGCCGCGGAGATTTCGGCTATCGCCAGCAGAAGGTGCTCGGGGAGTTCGACGGGCGAGTCAAGTACGGACGGCTGTTACGCCCTGGCCAGTCCGCGGGCGACGCCGTGTTCGACGAGAAGCGCCGCGAGGACGCCATCCGGGATGCCGGGTGGCAGCTCGCGCGCTGGACGTGGGCAGATCTCGACGTTCGAGGCCTCGTGGCAGCTCGCATGCAACGTGCCCTGGGAAGAAACCGACCGACGTAGCCCGGGCCACATTGCACCCAAATTGACGGCATTGCACCTGACGCATCAGGTGCGATGCAGCCGAGATGGGTGCAATGCGGCGGCCCATGTGACGCCAGGGTGATGGGTCGGCCGGTTAGCGGGCTGGGCGGAGCGGGGTCGCTTCGTCGGGACCGATGTGCGCAGCCACGAGCTGCTCGAGGACCTGCCTTGTGGTACGAACGGCCTGGGCCCCCACGACATTGCTGAGGTCGGCTTCGGACTCGGCCCAGAGCTGGGTTCCTGCCTCGATACATGCCCAGGCGCGACCGGTGAGCCGGACTACCCGGGCACGGCGATCGCTGGCGGTGCGCTCACGGATGACATATCCAGCGTCCTCGAGGTGATCGATGAGGACTTTCGCCGACTGCTTGGTCATGCCCAGGTGCGCGGCGATCTCGACACCGGTGGCACCGCCGCGCATCGCGATCAACGAGAAGGCATAGCCGTGCGTCGGACGAATGTCGGCAAAGCCCTGCTCGGCCAGTCCGCGATGAACTGCTTCGGTCACGGCCCGAGTGGCCAGTGCCAGTAGAGCGGGCAACGGCAAACCCACCGCCGAGCCGACGACCCCTCCCCCGTCGGCGGCGCAGGCCCCTGCTGGACGTTTCAGAGCGACCACGGAGGGGTCATCGTCCTGTCCCCCAGAGTGGCCAGGAAGCCGGCCGAGGTGATAGCGGTGGCATGCACCGCCTCCGGGCCGGCGTTGCGCAGCGCGAAGGAGGTCTGCATCGGTACGATCACCGCATCCCCCGGACCGGCCTGGATCTCCTGCATCCCGATGGTCGCGCTGATCCGTCCGCTGTGGATCACCAGTACCTCTTCGCAGTCAAGACTGTGCGCCTCACCGGACATACCCGGCGCGAGTTCCAGTGCCCAGATCGCGAACTGGGTGGAGCCGCGCGACGGTACGGCCAGGGCCCGGAACACGGCATCCCCCAGAACGAACTCCGGCGCTTCGGACAGGGTGGCAACAGGCATGGAAAGCTCCTCAAGTTAGTCAGTTTGTCTGATTAGATAGTAAGTCTAACTGACTAAACCGTCAAGGATCGGCACTCCCGGCTACAGCGGCAGGTCTTCCAACATCTCGGTGACCAGAGCTGCGATCGGGGAACGCTCGGAACGAGTCAACGTCACGTGCGCGAACAGCGGGTGCCCCTTCAACGCCTCGATCACCGCCGTCACCCCGTCGTGTCGGCCGACCCGGAGGTTGTCCCGCTGGGCGACGTCGTGGGTGAGCACGACCCGGGAGCCAGAGCCCAACCGGGACAGCACGGTCAGCAGGACGCCACGCTCGAGGGACTGTGCCTCGTCGACGATGACGAACGAGTCGTGCAGGGACCGGCCCCGGATGTGGGTCAGCGGAAGGACCTCCAGCATGCCTCGGTCGGTGATCTCATCGACCATGTCGGCGCTCGCGAGGGCGCCGAGCGTGTCGTACACCGCCTGGGCCCAGGGACCCATCTTCTCGCTCTCGCTGCCCGGGAGATAGCCGAGTTCCTGACCGCCGACGGCGTACAGCGGCCGGAACACGACCACCTTCTTGTGGGCTCGCCGTTCCATGACCGACTCGAGGCCGGCGCACAGAGCAAGGGCCGACTTGCCGGTGCCGGCTCGTCCACCCAGTGAGACGATGCCGATCTCCGGGTCGAGCAGCAGGTCCAGAGCGATCCGCTGTTCGGCTGAGCGCCCATGCAGCCCAAAGGCTTCACGGTCACCTCGTACGAGGCGGATCTGCTTGTCCGCGGTCACTCGACCCAGCGCCGAGCCGCGTGAAGAGAGCAACACCAGGCCGGTGTGGCAGGGCAGTTCGGACTCGGGCGGCAACTCGATCTCGTCTTCGGCGTAGAGCCGGTCGAGGTCTGCGCTGCTGACCTCCAGTTCCTTCATCCCGGTCCAGCCCGCGTCCACAGCGTTGTGCGCGCGGTACTCGTCCGCGGCCAGTCCCACCGAAGCTGCCTTGACCCGCAACGGCATGTCCTTGGTGACCAGGACGACGTCGAGGCCCTCGGCGATCAGGTTCAACGCCACCGCGAGGATCCGAGAGTCGTTGGCGTCGTTGCGGAATCCAGCCGGCAGCACCGATGAGTCGGAATGATTGAGCTCGACATGCACAGTGCCCCCCGACCGACCGATCGGCACCGGGGCATCGAGTCGTCCGTGCAGGATCCGCAGGTCGTCGAGGGCGCGCAGCGATTCGCGAGCGAACCAACCGAGTTCGGGATGGTGGCGTTTGTCCTCCAACTCGCCGATCACGACCAGCGGTAGCACAACATCGTGTTCGGCAAAGCGCATGAGCGCGCCGGGATCGGAGAGCAGAACCGAGGTGTCGAGGACATAAGTACGGCGATCGGTCACGCGCGGACTCCTACGAGAGCGAGAGCTCCCGTTCAGGTCGAAGGGCTCCGGTCCGACCCGTCGAGGCCAGAAACCGGCCCTTCACTGACCAAGTCGTCAGCACCGTCGGGGCCTCCCAGGGCGGTGCATCCGGCACCACCGAGACCGACCGTACGACGCTTTGCCCCCACTCGCGGCACGACACGCGGCGAGGCAAACACTCAGCCCCAAGGGTCCCTGTGCTGGTCACCGCCCGAGCGTCTGCCGGCCTCCCGGCGTACGGCCAGGAGAGGTCCCACGAGCAGTGTGACGGGGAAGAGCAGCGCCCACCACTGCGCCGAGAAGTCGCCGACAAGAACGATGCCGATGACCAGGAAGACCAGCAGCGAGACGGCGAAGACCGCCCGCCTCATGAGCCGCTGAGAGGCGCTGTGCCCGGTGCGCCGCACTGGATTCACGCGGGGAGGTCCTCGACCATGCTCAGCGGCTGTCGGCTTCAGCAAGGACGCCGCCCGGCGTGAGCGGCTCGTCCCGGAGCCGACGGAATCGGTCGCCCATCGACGTCCCACTCGGCCGCGCATCCAGCCAGGACGAGAGCAGGCGATGACCCTCGACGTAGGTCGAGGTGTAGGCCCGCCACAGCGGATCAGTCAAGAAGCGCAGCGACTGTTGTGCTCGCTCCGGTGGGACAAGAGCCCAACGCTGCAGGTAGTCCAGCACCTCGTCCTGCCCACGACCCCTGTCGTGCAGCAGGATTGCCGCATCCTGACGAACGTCGTTGAGCGGAGCGACGGCCGTGGCCACCCGTTGGGCGAGCTCACCGTCGGCGGACAGCCCCAGATCCCGCAGGATCTCCTCGGTCCATGCTCCCCAGCTCTCACCGACAGTCACCTTGATACCCAGATCGGCAAGCCCCTCGGCCATCAGGCACTCCGGGGTGTTCACCAGGAAGATCGTGTGTTCGAGGTGCCGATCCATGGTCACAAGCCTCACCTCCTTGCGGCAGTGCTCGGTGTGATGCCCGGGATAGGACTCGTGGGCGACCAGATGCGGCAACTGGGTGAGCCGGTGCGGCAGATCGGCGTTGATCGCGACGTCGGAGTGGCTCTCGCCGCGGTAGTAGTTGAACCCGGACCAGGGCTTGTCGGTCACGATTTGGTAGCTGACCGTCTCGTTGGGCGGCAATTCGTACTCGGCTCTCACGTGGTCGCGCAGTCGACTGGACAGCGCGTGGACGACCTCGTGAAGCCGGTCCGGCGGGCATTCATCAGTCCGTCGGTAGGCGGCGTATCTCTGTGCGAGGGTTCCGCTCCCCGGGAGTAGCGCGTCCAGCTCGGAGTGTGCTGCGGTATAACGGCTTTCACTGCCCAGCTCAATCTGCACGTCGAAGTAGGCGGCCACCTCTTCGACGAAGCCGACAGGCTCAGCGGACATCACTCGAGCGCTGCAATGCAGGCCGATGAGCTGTGCCCGTAGAAAGGCCACCCGCTCTGGGGCCAGGCCGCTCGAGTCAAGTTCGGCCAGGAGTTCTTCGGCCCGGACCCGAAGTTCGACCGGACGGGGGGCCGGTTCGTTCTCGACCTCGGCACGCAGCGCCGGGTCGCCGGTGTACGCGTCGACGAAGCCGGGCTCGAGGCGGTCGAAACGCAGCCCGAGAAGGAGGTACTCGGTAATCACGTCCACGGACAGAGAGTCTGCCTCAGTCGTCGCCGGCGACTCAGGCGCCGAAGCGTCGATGGCGTGCCGCATAGTCGCGCAGCGCCCGGAGGAAGTCCGTACGGCGGAAGTCGGGCCAGTTGACATCGCAGAAGTAGAACTCCGAGTGAGCCGTCTGCCAGAGCAGGAATCCGGACAGCCGCTGCTCGCCGCTGGTCCGGATCACCAGGTCGGGGTCAGGTTGGCCTCGCGTGTAGAGGTGCTCGGCGATGTGCTCGACGTCGAGTACGTCGATGAGCTCGTCCAACGTCCTGCCGGCGGCTGAGTGTTGCGCCAACAGGGAGCGCACCGCATCGGCGATCTCTCGGCGACCGCTGTAACCGACGGCCAGATCCACGGCCGCACCGGGCCGGCCGACGGTCGCCTCGTGCGCGGTCTTCAACGCCTCGACCGTGCTGTCGGGCAAGAGTTCCAACGCGCCGACGGCCCGTAGCTGCCATCGCCGAGTGGGTCCGGACAGGTCCGCGGCGAGGTCTTCGATGATCTGCAGCAGCGGCGTCAGCTCCGGCTCCGGCCGGTTCAGGTTGTCGGTGGACAACAGGAACACCGTCACGTGGTCGATCCGGGCTTCGTCGCACCAGCCGAGGAAGTCGACGATTTTGCCCGCGCCGCGGCGATGACCGTCGTTGACATCACCCAGTCCGATGGATCGGGCCCATCGTCGATTGCCATCGACCATGACACCGACGTGCCGGGGCAGTTGGGCGCCCGAGAGTTGATGCTGCAGTCGTCGCTCGTACAGCCGGTACGGCAGATCGGCCCAACCCATGATTCCGCAGGGTACGACGCTGCGCTTGGGTTCGGTGTCGGCGCCTTGGCAGAGAAACCTACGCTCACGTAACCTGGGATCGATGGCTAGTGAGCTTGCGTCCAGCGTTTCCACCCCGCTGGACTTCGGCGATACCGACTACGACTCGCCAGACATCCGTCCACGGCTGCGTGGCTGGTTGCACCAGGGAGCCTTCTTCACCTCGCTCGCCACGGGAGCCGTCCTCATCCCGCTGGGGTGGGCGCAGAGCCCCTCTGTTGGTCTGGCGGTGACGATCTACTGCTTCACCGTCTCGGCGATGTTCGGCGTCAGTGCCGCCTACCACCGCCGCGCGTGGTCGCCTCGCGGCTGGAAGATCATGAAGTTGCTCGATCATTCGACGATCTTCTTGTTCATCGCAGGTAGTTACACCCCGTTCAGCGTCATGGCACTCGAGGGCACCTTTTTGTGGGTCATCCTGGGCATCGTCTGGGGCGGCGGGCTGGCCGGTATCGCGCTCAAGACTTCCTGGCCGACGGCTCCGCGCTGGGTCGGGGTGCCGATCTACCTCGCGCTCGGCTGGGTCGCGGTGCTGTTCTTCCCGGCCATCCTGACCAACCTCGGAGTGACCACCCTCG
>JACCQS010000208.1 GCA_013814015.1 Geodermatophilaceae bacterium
TTCTGCAACGCCGTGATGTCGTTGGTATTGATTCCGGCCACGGGACCGCTGGTGCCGCCGAGTCCGGTGAACACCTCCTTCAGATTGCTGGCCAGCACGATTCCGAAGACCGCGCCGAATGCAGAGGCACCGATCGCACCGCCCATCTGGCGGAAGAAGACCACCGACCCGCTGGCCGACCCAAGATCGCGCATCTTGACCGAGTTCTGGATCGCGGTCATCAAAGTCTGCATTTGGGCACCGAGTCCCAGACCGAAGATCAACATGTAGCCGGCCAACAGCCAGTAGTTGGTGTTCACGGCCAGAGTGGACAACAACGCCAACGACGCGGCCAGCAGCACCCCACCGATGATCGGGAAGATCTTGTACCGACCAGTCTTGTCCAGCATTCGGCCACACCCGATCGAGGACACCAGGATCCCGACGATCGCCGGCGTCATGGCCAAACCGGACTGGGTGGCGCTGTATCCCTTGACCGCCTGCAGATAGAGCGGCAGGAAGATGATCACCCCGAACATCGCGATTCCGGCCAGAAAAGCATAGAGCCCACCGACACTGAAGACCGGATTCCGGAAGAGCCGCATCGGGATGATCGGTTCCTCGGCCCGTCGCTCGACGAAATAGAAGACCGCGATTCCGGCGATCGCTGTGATCAGCAGAACCAGCGCCCAGCCCTCCGTCCAGCCGTAGTCCTTGCCGCGCCACTCCAGGTACAGGATCAAGCTGGCCACGGCGACCACGATCGTCAGGGCGCCCAGATAGTCGATGGAGACCTTGCGCTTGATCACCGGCATCTTCAGCGCGAGCGAGGTGACGACGAGGGCAGCAATGCCGATCGGGACGTTGATGTAGAAGATCCAGCGCCAGCCCGGACCGTCGGTGAAGAAGCCACCGGCCAGCGGGCCGGCCACGCTGGAGACCCCGAAGACGGCACCGAAGTAACCGCCGTACCGGCCACGCTCCCGCGGCGGCACCACGTCACCGATGATCGCCAGGGCAATCGAGAACAGCCCGCCACCACCGATTCCCTGCAGGGCACGGAAGCCGATGAGCTGAGTGATGTCCTGAGCCAGACCGCAGGCCATCGAGCCGATCAGGAAGATCGAGATGGCGATCTGGAAGATCAGCCGACGGCCGTACAGGTCAGAGATCTTCCCCCACAACGGAGTTGCCGCGGTTGCCGTGACGAGGTACGCGGTCACCACCCAGGCAAGCTTGTCGAGTCCGCCGAGTTCGCTGGTGATCGTCGGCAGCGCCGTACTCACGATGCTCTGGTCCAGCGCGGCCAGGAACATTCCGGACATCACTCCGGACATGACGACCAGGATCTGCTTGTGCGTGAAGTAGGCCTGCACCTCCTCGTCCGGGGATGGTGCGGTGTCGGTGGACATGCTCATGAGCTGGATGTGCCTCTTCCGGTCGGAGAGTTCGGCGTGCTAGCCGCGGCGAGGTCGTCGGACAGGCGGCCGAGCAGTTCGGCGAGGCGGCGCCGGTCCGGCGCTGACCAGTGCGCTGTTGCGCAGGAGACGAGGTCAGCGCGTACCCGCAGGGCCGAGTCGAGGGCGTCCTGCCCGGCGGGGGTGAGCGAGAGCCGGGCAGCCCGCCGGTCGTCGGGGTCGCCGGTACGGGCCAGCAGACCGGCATCTTCCAGGTTGCGTACGTGCCGGCTCGCTGTCGAGGCATCCAGCCCGCACCCTTCGGCGAGGTCGGCTACCCGGATACCGGGCGAAAGCGCGAGGCGATGCAGCAGCCAGGCTCGGGGCGGTCCGCCGATGCTGCGGTCGGCTGCACCGAGGGTACGAGCGACGCGGAACGCTTCGATCACCACCTGCTCACCGGAGGGGACGCTGCGGCCTCCGTACTCGCCGGGATGGTGCTCGGCCAGTGGAATCACCCCTGAAGTGTCGCACATGCATGCAGCATGCATGTATGTAGCCCTATTGCAAGCAGGCGACTACCAGCGCTTGCAGGATGGCGCTGTCGTCCTCGAGGTACTGGACGTCTTCCCCGTTGTCATCGGTGATGCCTTCCTCGGCCAACCGATCCAACGTGTCGGTCGACAGCTCGCTGGAAACGGCCTGGTCGGCAATGCACTGAGCATCCGAAGCCTTCGCACCGTCGTCCTCCAGGGCGCGGGCGATGTCCTCGGCCGACGGCGACCCACAAGCGCTCAGAACGGCGACAGCGGCGGCCGCCGCTGCGGCCCTGGTGACTGCGGCCCTAACGACTGCGGCCCTGCTGACGGCGACGACCCTGACGGCGGTCAAGAAAGCGGCTCGGTGCACGACGCCACGGTATAGCGACGCGGTAACTCAGCTGACGAGCTCGAAGCCACATTCCTCGGCAGCGGCCTGGATGGCGGGGATGTCGTCGGCAACCACCTCGACCTGACCGCCATCGTCGGTGGCGATGCCTTCTTCGGCCAGAACGTCCAGGCTGGTTCCACTCACATCGGAGTCCAGCAGCGCCGCTGCGAAGCAGTCAGCCATCTCGGCGTCAAGGTCGTCTGCCGCGACGGCGGCCGAGATCTCACTGGCTTCAGGCTTGCTACAGCCCGACATGGTCAGCACAACTGTGGCGGCCAACCCGAAGGCGGCAGCTGTCTTCTTCATCATCTGTGTACGTGTCTCCATCGTCAATGAGGTCGGAAAGTTTGTGGCTCGAGATCGTCGCAGGGTCTCCGGCGGCCCCGTGCCCGCCGGCTGCATGCTCTCAGATGCGCCGCAGCCGCTACCGGTTCCGTATTGTCTGCTCATGGATTCAGGCGTCGAGGGGCTCAACGCCCTGAGTGCCGGAGCCTTTCCCGAGCTGCTGGGTCTGGAGATTCGTGAGCAGGAGCGCGGCCGGATCGTCGCCGCCCTGTCGATCAGACCTGAGCTTTTGGCGCCGAACGGTTTCCTGCATGCCGCCGTCGTCATCGGCCTCGCCGACACCGCCTGCGGATACGGCTGCCGAGGATCGTTGCCCGAGGGCTCGATCGGGTTCACCACGATCGAACTCAAGTCAAACTTCCTCGGCACCGCTCGGAACGGCGAGATCTGCACAACCGCCCGGGCCGTACACGCCGGCCGTACGACGCAGGTCTGGGATGCCGAAGTGACCCACGTGCAGACCGAAAGAACAATTGCGCTCTTCCGCTGCACCCAAGCCGTGCTCTGGCCCCGACCCTGATCCCCCGTTCCACCTGTGAAAACGTCCGGAACAGCTACCGTCCACTCGACCAGTCCGCCCGAGGAGAAACGAATGTCCTTGTCCAGCACCTTCCCCGATGTCGAGATCCCGGACGTATCGGCCACCGACTATGTGTTGCGGGCGGCCACCCGACTGCCCGATCACCCTGCAGTGATCGATGGAGTCAGCGGTCAGACGCTCAGCTTCGCCCAGTTGGCCGGTTACATCGACCGCTTCGCTGCGGCGCTGGCCGAGCGAGGCATCCAGAAGGGTGACGTCGTCGCGGTGTTCAGCCCGAACACCATCTACTACCCGGTCGTCTTCCACGGGATCGCCAGGACCGGCGCCATCTCGACGACCATCAACTCCCTGTACGGCCCGGACGAGATCGCCTTCCAGCTCAAGGACGCCGGCGCGAAACTGCTGATCACCGTCTCGCCGTTCCTGGACCGCGCCCTGGCTGCCGCGAAGCTGCACCCGCTCGAGGCGATCATCGTGCTCGACGGCGCCGAGGGACACGAGTCGCTGCAGGACCTGCTCACCTCGAAGGCGCCCTCCGTCCAGGTGGACATCGACGCGGCCAACGACCTCGTCACGCTGCCGTACTCCTCGGGTACGACCGGCCTGGCCAAGGGTGTGATGCTGACCCACCGCAATCTGGTGGCCAACATCCGGCAGTGTGAGCCGCTGTTCCACCTCGACGAGAACGAGCGGATCATGGCCGTTCTCCCGTTCTTCCACATCTACGGGCTCACGGTTCTGATGAACATCGG
>JACCQS010000220.1 GCA_013814015.1 Geodermatophilaceae bacterium
CCTCGCCCGCGCGGCTCGGCACCGAGACGAACACGTGATGAAGTTCACCGACACGGCCGTCGAGGTGTTCCAGCGCACCGGCAATCGGGACGCGCTCGCCGCCGCAATGCGGTCCTGCCAGCTCATCAACTCGGCGCAATGACGAAGGAAGACCAACCGCTCGCCTCACCACGCGTAATGACGACAGAGTCAGTGTCCAAGAAGCGCGAGGCAGATCAAACGCATTGCCGCGGTTGCGGCAATCTTTATCTGGTCGGTGATCTGGATGCATGCCTCGCACTGGGGTTCTCGACTCGAACAGCCCAACACACATACGCCCGCACCAAGCCCGTCATGGATCGGATCATCGGCACCATCCATTATCGGCGTTCGGTGAACGAGGCTTGCGGCCAGTGAATCTCGGTCGATGAGCGTCGATGGCGGGCCTGCTGTTGGGTGGGGGCCGAGGCATCCCGGCTCACTTCTGGTGGGACCCGCCCGATGGCCGACATCGTCGTGAACTCCCAGTGCGGCGGTACATCGAACTCGGCCTCCAACGCGGCACGATCGAACGCCCGGAACTGGCGTACGTGCAAGCCCAGTGACTGCGCCTGGAAGGACATGTGCGCGACGGCCTGCCCCAGGTCATAGACGGAGAACTCCGAATAGTCCCAGTCTGTTTCCTCGACGAGGCGATGTGACAGGTTGCCGATCAGCAAGCCCGCTGTCGGCGCCCACCTCGCCGAACTCTTGGCCAGATGCCGCACCAGCCGGTCGTGATCGAGCTCGCCTCGGCGGGCGACGAGAAATGCCCACGGTTGGGAGTTCCCGGCCGACGGCGCCCATCGCGCTGCCTCCAGCAACGACTCGACCTCAGCCGGGCTGACCACCGCCGACGGATCAAACACTGTCGGACTCCACCGCACGGCGAGCAGCGGATGCAGAAGATCCTCCGCTGCCTTTTCCACAGCTTGGATCTTGCCAAACGCACGGATCGGCTCCTGGATGCCTGGTGTCGCCTGCGATCAAGGGTCCGTAGCTGAACGGTCGTTGCCAACGTCCTACCGTGTCGGTCATGAGCCATGACCCGGCTGTGCTTCCGGAGGACCTGCCCATCCCCGTCGACGATGGTGCGGCGGATCATCTGGTGGGTCTGTCCGTGCCGGCCATCGCACTGCCCGCCACGATCGGCGGGAGCGTCAATCTCGGTGATCGCGGTCGGGCCAAGCGGCTGGTTGTTTTCGCCTACCCTCGAACCGGGCGCCCTGGGGTGCCGCCTCCCACCGCCTGGGACACGATCCCAGGAGCCCGCGGATGCACACCCGAGGCGTGCTCCTTCCGCGATCTGTCCGAGCAGTTCGCCGCGCTGGACACAGACGTCTTCGGACTGTCGACGCAAGACCCTGACTACCAGCTCGAAGCGGCCACCCGCTTGCACCTTCGGTATGCGCTGCTCAGCGACGCGGAGCTCCGCTTGACCGCGGCTCTGCGGTTACCGACCCTCTCTGTCGACGGCATGACACTGTTACGTCGTCTCACGCTGATCATCGATGACGGCCGTGTCAAGCACGTGATCTACCCAGTGTTCCCACCGGACGGTGCCGCCACAGACGTGCTCGCCGTCCTGCTTCGCTGACCGCGCGCCCGACTCCCCACCTCGCCTGCCCACAAGAGGAACCCCTTGCCGACGTCGTTGGGCACCTCGTGTTCAGCATGCCCGGCGAGCGCCAGACGGGCGATCCACCGTGTGATCTTGTGAGGGCGGTTCCGCGGGTCCGTTTGGTGGTCTGATCGGGCTCGGCTTGGTGCGGGCGTGGAACAGCCGCTGGTCTGTTCGCTTGTCCTGTTTGTCACGGCCCCGGACTGCGGGCTCAGGACCCGCCCGGTCGGACCAGTCCGTGCTCGTAGGCGTAGACCACGGCCTGAACTCGGTCGCGAAGGTCGAGCTTGAGCAGCACGGAGCCGAGGTGGGTCTTCACCGTCGAGGCCTCGACCCAGAGCCGGCCGGCGATCTCGGCGTTACTGAGTCCTTCCGCGACGAGCAGCAGCACCTCGCGTTCGCGTCGGGTCAGCATGGTGGTCTCTCCGGGTTCAAGCGCCGGGATGCTGTGCCGAGTGAACTCCTCGATCAGGCGTCGGGTCACCGCCGGTGCGACCAACCCGTCTCCGGCTGCGACGACCCGCACCGCCCGGACAAGCTCCTCGGGATCGATGTCCTTGAGCACGAACCCGCGTGCCCCCGCTCGCAGCGCGCGAAAGACGTACTCGTCGAGGTCGAAGGTGGTTACCACCAGGACGTCGACCGGTTCGTCGACGCCTCGGCCGGCCAACCGCTCGGTGGCAGTGATGCCGTCGAGGACGGGCATCCGGATGTCCATGAGCACCACGTCCGGCCGCAGCGCC
>JACCQS010000405.1 GCA_013814015.1 Geodermatophilaceae bacterium
AGTTGCCCCTCATAGCGCACGGCCTGGGCCAGATCGGTCTCCGGCAGAGCCGGCAACTCCGGACCCGACCGAGCCACCGGCTCCGGATCGGGCCCCGCCTGACCCGTACTCGCGCGCGGGACGAGAAGTCCCTCCTGGGCGACCCAGATCACCGCCTGTGCGGCGCCGGTGCCCTCCGCGAGCAACCGAGCTGCCTCGGCCAGCGCGGCCCCCGGGTCGGTTGAGTCACCCAACCTCGCCGTCATCGCGGCAAGCGCCTCGTACGGCGTGGCGCGGCGGCCGTAGACCAGCCGGTTGGCCCAATGCTGCACCCGCGCTCGCACCGGCTCGAAGGCCACTGCCACCACAGCGGTCGCCGCAATGGCTAAACCCAGATTGCCCTCGCCGATTGGAAGGAGCTGACCCAGCCCGACCACGATCACCGCGTAGACGCCCGTGATGAATGCGGCCAGCACAACGAACACAACCGTCTTGTTGATCACCAGGTCGATGTCGTAGAGCCGATACCGCAGCACCGCGATTGTGATTGTGGTCGGCAGGATCACGAAGGGCGCGATGCTGAAATAGCCGCCGATACCGAAGTAGTAACCCAGAACACCAAGCGCCAACAACGGAATACTGAACGCAAGCCCATAGAACACCCACTTGAGCTGCTGACGCTCTGCGCCGCCGGATCGCGCGAATCTCAGGACTAGTGGCACCAGACTCGCCAGCATCGCCAACCCCATCAAGATGCCGGCCGACACCTCGACAAGCGTTGGAATGTCGACGACTTCGACTAGTACCACCACAGCGGTGAGCAACACCGTGGCCGCAACCCCGAGGATGGCCAAGGGCTGCCACCTGGAGGAGAGCAACCGTCCGTCTGGCACGAGCATCGGCAGGGCGATGGCAAGGGCCCCCAATGAGGGCACCCACGCCCAACCGAACACGGCCAGGACAGTCAGCTGAACCGGAAACTCGTCGAATGTGGGAGTGACCGTGCCGCTGACGCCGCGGCCGATGTTGCCGATGGTGAACAGTAGATACACATCGACCAGCTCCGTGATGGTGTTCAATGCGCCGATCGCCACCAGAACCCAACCGATCACGTGGCCGCGCCGCTTCGCAACGATCACGGCCCCGAGGACGGCGAACAGGGCAGCGGACTGTACGTAGTAGCCGTCAACCGCCTCAGTCAGGTTGAGCCCCCCGGCGGCCAGCGCGAACGGCAGAACAACCAGCGTGCCGACGGCGACCACCGCGAGTGCAGTGGCCAGCCAGCCGGGCAGGGGAAGCGTGGCCGCCGAGCGCTCGACAGTGCTCACCGGCTGCGTTGATGAGACGGGTGCATCGTCGGCACCTCTTCGCTCATCGGCGGACAGGTGCAGGGCTTCGGTGCTCGGGGTGACGGCTGTCACGGGCTGCGTTGACGATCGGATCCCGGATTGGGTCATCGCGTGGCTCCTGCCAATGCTGGTTCGGCGCTTGCCCGCGGCGTGGGACCGGTCGTCGGGTGCGCGGGGACCTGGCCGGCGATCGTGGTGCCTCGGCCGGGTGCGGAACGCAGCGTCAAGGTGCCGCCGACGGTGTCGAGCCGGTCGGCCATGCCCTGCAAGCCGGTGCCCCTCTTTGTCGTCTCGGGGTCGAACCCGGCGCCGTCGTCGACGACCTCGAAGCTCAGCTGCCCGTCGTCTTGGGCCAGCCGCACCCGGGCGGAGTCCGCGGCGGCGTACTTGGCCACGTTCTGCAGTGCCTCGAGGACACTGAAATACACCGCGGCCTCCACTTCGGCCGGGTACCTGCCCACGCCCTCGGCGTGCACGCTGACCGGCAGCGCCGCCTTCGCGGCCTGCTCGTTGAGAGCGCCAGCCAGCCCTTCTGCGGCCAGCCGCGGCGGGTAGACCCCCGCTGCCAACCCGTCGAGGGTGTCCATCGCACCGTCGGTCGCGGCCACCAACTGACCGAGCAGCAGCGCCGACTTGGGTGTCGTGTCCGGGTTCACCTCCCGGACCAGTCCGGACAACCGCTCCCGCAGCACGCCCAGTTGCGCCCGCGTCCCACCGGCCAACTCTCCCTCGATCCGCTGCCGGGCGTCGTTCTGGGCGCTGAGCAGCCGCCGACGCGAGGCCTCCAGATCGGTCAGCCGCTGAGCCAGTTCGGCATCCAGGCGCAGATTGCGCAGCACCACACCACTGGCCGCAGCCAACCGTCCGAGCA
>JACCQS010000267.1 GCA_013814015.1 Geodermatophilaceae bacterium
GAGACATATGGGTGACGAGCCGCCGCCGTTCTGACGGGAAATCTCGCAACACGACGCTCACCGGAGCGGCCAACCGCTCTCTCGGTTGGCGCTACGGCTCCAGGTCAGAGTTCGCGCCGGTATCTGCTCCGGAATCGGATCAGGGGTTCGCGATCTTCGCCGACGTACACCACGTCCATGATTCGCAGGACGACCAGGACATGGTCACCGGCGTCAAAGGTCGATTGGACGCGGCAGTCCAGCGCCGCCATACCTGCGGTCAGCACAAGGGCGTGGCTGTGTGCCGCGCGAGCATGTGGCACGTCGTCGAGAAGCAGTCGAGCACTTGGCCGCCCAGCAGCAGCGAAGCGGCTCGCCAGCACGGACTGATCGGCGGCGAGAAGGCTGAGGGCGCATGTTCCGGTGAGATGCAGGGCCTCGAGCACGTACGAATCGGCAGCCAGTCCGATGGCGACCAGCGGCGGTTCCGCGGCCACGGCCATGAACGCCGTGACGGTCGTACCGATGTCGTCGAGGTCCTCGCGCAGAGTGAGCACGGTGACGCCGCTGGCGAAACTGCCGAGGGCCTCGGCGTACTCCGCGGGTGACATTTCGCTGACCAGCCCCAATCTGTCTTGTCCAGCGGTGCCGCAGCGAGGTGAATGATCCCTGCACGATCGCGGCCGGTGGATCATTCCAGTGCGCGACCATCGGCACGACAGGCAGCAGGCGACCAAGGAGAGAGATGACGGGCTCGCAGGAGTACGACGTCGTTGTGATCGGCGCGGGCGCAGTCGGCGAGAATGCTGCTGATCGGGTGGTGCAGGCCGGTCTCACTGCGGCTCTGATCGAATCTGATCTGATCGGCGGCGAGTGCTCGTACTGGGCCTGCATGCCGAGCAAGGCGCTGCTGCGAGCAACCGAGATCCTCGCCGAAGCGCACGCGGTTTCCGGTGCTGCCGAAGCCGTCACGGGCGACCAGGACGTGAGCAAGACTCTGGAACGGCGCAACGGCTTCACCTCCAACTGGTCCGACGAGGGCCAGGCCAAGTGGGTGGCTGGTGCCGGCATCGACCTGTTCCGGGGCACTGGACGACTGGCCGGGCCAAAGCGGGTCGACGTCCAGGGCAAAGAGGGCGAACAGACCACCCTGACCGCTCGGCACGCGGTGATCGCCGCAACCGGCTCTCGCGCGATGCTTCCGCCCATCGACGGCCTGGCCGAAGCTCGGCCCTGGACGAGCCGGGAGGCCACGTCGGCAAAGGCGCCCCCGCGGCGACTGGTCGTCATCGGCGGAGGTGTCGTCGCAGTGGAAATGGCGACTGCCTGGCGCGCACTGGGTTCCGAGGTCGTCATGCTGGTCCGCGGGCCGCGCCTGCTGAGGACCCTGGAGCCCTTTGCCGGCGACCTCGTATTAACGGGACTCCGCGAGATGGGGGTAGACGTCCGTACCGAGGTCGAGGTCGAGGGGGTCAGCCGCGACGGGAACACGGTGACTGTGGGAATGGGGGACGACACAGTCGACGGCGACCAGGTGCTCGTGGCAACCGGCCGTACGGCAGGCACCTCCGATATCGGAGTCGAGACCGTCGGCCTGATCCCAGGGGAGTCCCTCGAGGTCGATGACACTTGCCGGGTCACCGGTGTCGCCGAGGGTTGGCTCTACGCCACCGGCGACGTCAATGGCCGACGGCTGCTCACCCATATGGGCAAGTACCAGGCCCGGGCCTGTGGCTCGGCAATCGCCGCCCGGGCTCGCGGTGAGCAGGTCGACGGCGCTGCCTGGGAGCCGACGTCGGCCACGGCTGACCACGGGGCAACGCCCAGCGTCGTGTTCAGCAGTCCAACGGTGGCCTCGGTGGGCCGTACCGAGGAGGAAGCTCGCCAAGCGGGCCTGAACGTCCGCGCGGTCAGCTACGAGATCGGCGACGTCTCGGGCGCATCGTTGTACGCCGACGGCTACACCGGTACGGCGAAGATCGTCCTGGACGAGGACCGCCGAATCCTCGTGGGGGCCACCTTCGTCGGGCCGGGAGTACAGGAGTTGTTGCACTCCGCGACCGTCGCCATCGTCGGTGAGGTCACGATCGACCGGCTCTGGCACGCCGTGCCGTCCTACCCGACCATCAGCGAGGTCTGGCTTCGCCTCTTGGAGACTTACGGCCTCTGAGCCGTTGAATCGTCCATGCAGCGTTCATCGCATCCAGGGGACTCGCTCCGGGCGTCAGCCTTCTAACCGTGCCCGACCGTCTCGCTCATCACGCAGTGGCTTTTGCCTTTGCCCCGGTCGTAGATGAAACCTGCCTGCTCGAAGAGGCTGCGGGTGTCGTTGTAGAGGAAGGATGCCGAAATCTTCTTACATGATGTCTTGCGGGTATGCCTCCACGATCCACCGCCGCCCTGCGCGATCAGTTCGAGAGCCCGGCGAAGCGCAACCCCTGCCACCCCTTCGCGCCGGTAGTCCTCGCAACCAGCCCACCGTCACGGCACCGTCGAAAACCAGTGCAGCGTGTGCCCTGCCCTCTTTGACCACCCGCTCCTTGAGGAGCCGGTTGCCCTCGGCACTCGCTTCTTTTCAGCGCACGCCGGGTGGAAACGTAGAGCGCGCCCGGAGGGGGTCGAACCCTCGACCAAGTGCTTAGAAGCTAGCGGGGTCTGAACCCTGTGCGACAAACCAGTTTACGCCTCCGACCGCCTAGCGCTATGGCACTAGTTATCTGGTGCGTCGCATCGGATACCCGCGCGAAAGTCCCGGCGCGAAGTCTGGCGCTCCCGAATGGGCGGCGGCTCATGCTGATTCCTCATCTCTGGAGGGGGTACGGGTCGGGCACGGGTTCCGGAACCTCGACAACTACCGCTTACGGGTGCTCCTCAACGCCGGCGTCGACTGGAACACCGTCACCTGGCAAGCTGCCCCCGCCACCCCGATCCGAGGCCGCTATCCACGCTTCGTGGCCTGGAGCCGGATAGGCTTCCGACGGCATCCACGTCGTG
>JACCQS010000270.1 GCA_013814015.1 Geodermatophilaceae bacterium
CGAGAAAGCGGGCCATCCACCCGGATGACCCGCCACGATCTCGCCGCCGCCAAGCGTCAGGACCGCTCTAATGGTATCGCGGAAGTCGGACAGGACGGTCGTGCCGCGCCTGCCTTCATTGACCGCCTCGACGCAGCGTTGGCCCTGGCCGCCGCGGGATGGTCAGTCTTCCCGCTGCGCGGCAAGGTGCCGGCCATCGCTGGTGGGCGAGGAGTCCTCGATGCGACCGTCGACCCTGAACAGATCCGGAACTGGTGGACCCGTTACCGGGGCGCGAACATCGGCGCCCGCGTCCCTGACGGGCTGCTCGTCCTCGACGTCGACCCCCGCAACGGCGGCGACCTGGCCGCACTCGAGTTCGGCAACGAACCCCTGCCCGAGACTCTGACCTGCTGGTCCGGCCGCGGGGACGGTGGCCGGCACCTGTACTTCCGCTGGTCCGGTGGGCCGATCAGTAGCAGAAGACTTCCTCCTGGAATCGACGTGAAGATCTCAACCGGCTACTGCCTGGTGCCACCGTCGGTGCATCCGGCAACGGGGCTGCCGTACCGCTGGGAGCATCACGAGATCGCGGTACTGCCGACCTGGCTGCGGATGCTGCTCCGCCCGATGACGGTGGTTCGTCCGTCGTTGAATCCCACGTCGTCCGGCGGCCCTGCCCTGGTGGGATTCGTTCACACCCTCGCCGATGGGAACCGAAACCGGGGGCTGTTCTGGGCCGCGTGCCGGGCAGTCGAATGCGGGAACCTCGCACTGCTCGACGACCTGGAGGCCGCCGGTCAACGGATCGGACTACCATTCGCCGAAGTGCGGAGCACGATCGCGTCGGCCCGTACGAAGGCGAGCCGGGCATGACAGTCCCGCCTGATATTTCAGCGTTGACGCCGATATCCGGCGCTGACCTTCTCGATGACGTTGAGGCGTTTCTGGTTCGGTTCGTCGTCTACCCGTCTGAGCACGCCCGCATCGCGCACGTCCTCTGGATTGCGCACACCTGGTTCATGAACGCGTGGGAATCCACCCCCCGAATCGCGTTCCTCTCACCCGAACCATCATCCGGGAAGTCACGCTGCCTCGAGGTGACCGAGCCGCTGGTGCCCCGCCCGGTCCACGCCGTGAACACCAGCCCTTCCTACCTGTTCCGCAAGGTCTCCGACGAGGCTGGGCCGCCGACGATCCTCTACGACGAGATCGACACCGTCTTCGGCCCCAAGGCCAAAGACAACGAGGACGTGCGCGGGATGCTGAACGCCGGTCACCGGCGTGGCGCAGTCGCCGGACGGTGCGTCGTACGAGGCAACGTCGTCTCCACCGAGGAACTACCCGCCTACTGCGCGGTCGCCCTGGCCGGGCTCAACGACCTCCCGGACACGATCATGACGCGATCGGTTGTCATCCGGATGCGTCGCCGCGCGACGGGGGAAAAGGTCAAGCCGTGGCGTCTGCGGCTCAACCGGCCCGAGGCTGAGGAACTACGCGACGGTCTAGCGGCCTGGTCAGTCGAGGCCGCCCACAAGCTGACCTGGCCGGACATACCGGATGGGATCGAGGACCGGGATGCCGACGTGTGGGAGGCGCTGCTCGCAGTCGCCGAGCTCGCCGGCGGGCACTGGCCCGCGCGGGCCAATGTTGCGGCCGTTACGCTTGTTACGGATTCCAAGACAGGAGCACCCAGCATCGGCGTCCTACTCCTCGCCGACCTCAAGACTGTGTTCGCCGCCCACGAGAAGATGTCAACCGAGGACATTCTCAACGCGCTCCACAAGATGGACGAAGCGCCATGGGGTGACCTCCGTGGCAAGCCGGTCGACTCCCGTTGGCTGGCCCAGCATCTCGACAAATATGGCGTCAAGCCGAAGGTCATCCGCGTTGATGCCGACAAGACCATCCGGGGATATGAGGCCGCTCACCTGGCCGACCCGTGGAGCCGGTACCTGGCACCTCCACCGGGGGCCACGGAGACGTAACAAGCGTAACAAGCGAAACAGGTGACCTGCTCAGCCAATCTCGGGTTACGGCTGTTACGGCTATTACGCATCCTCAGCAGGTAGACGGAGGCTTGACCGCCGACAGGGTGAACGCCCAGACCAAGTTGGCCACTGCGGCTCACGGGAGCGAGAGCGATCCGGATAAGTTCCGGATCTTTCGTCTCCGGGGCTGAGCGGCCCGGCGCTGCTGCCCCATCGGTGCCGCGTCTGTGGGACTCGGATCCGTCACCGCGGTGGATTATGCGAACCGTGCTCGGACAGCGCCATCCGCACTGCCCAACTCGAGGTTCGGAGCGGTGGGCCCGATGCCGCCTGAACAACTCTGCGAGACCTGCCAGGGCCGCCTCGACCACCTAGCAGTAGCCGTGCCGAAGCCGTATTCTCCCGAGTTCCGTCGTCGAGCCTGTCGTTGCCGAGTAAAACTGGGCCCGATGTTGCTGCTCCCTCTTGCGGGCTCCAATTTCTTGTGTCGTTTTCTCCCAGCCTCCGGCGTATCCGAGGGATCGGCCCGACTTTGTCTGCGCGCGGCAAGTGCGGCGGCGCCTTGCGCCGCGCGTTCTGCGGCAAGAAGACCGCGGGTCACGGCACGGTCCCGAGGATCCGCCACACCCCGGACTGGGAAACCTCAACGTCGTGGTAGGGCTTGAGGTACATCGAGATCTTGCCCGGGCCGAAGTGGTAGTTCTGGCGCAGGTAGAGGATCTTGCCGACCACATCGACGTGGGTGGCCCGTGGGCTGTGGTGCGGGCTGCGCGAGCGGTCACGAAGACCGTCCACGCCGTGTTCTCGGCAGCGGCGCAGCCACGTGTAGTCGACCTGCCGGCTGATCCCGTAGTAGCGGCAAGTCATCGCGACGTTGCCGGTCACTTCCTCGGCGTGCTGATGATCGCCAGGCGTCGCTTGACCTCGCGCGGCAGCTGTATCTCGCTCATGCTGTCTCCGGTATTGCTGGAGACCCGGACTGTCAAAGATGTCCGTCAGTTCTAGACTGACAGCCGAGACCACCGCCCGATGACCGCCATCTCGAGCGTTCGCTTGCGCCCGCGCGCCAGCGCGTCGGTAGTGATGCCTGGCAAGTGGAGATGGCAGCAGGCCGCAAGCTGACCCCAACCGAGGCACTAAGACTGGCAAGCCAGCCGTTCGACGGGAATTGAGGTCGGCTGCTGCACGGCTCAATCTTGGCCAGGGTTTGCCGGGCTTCACCGGTCTGGTCTGGTCGATCTCGACGAGGGCGTGGCCCTGATCGGTTTCGTACCGCTGCTGGAGACCCCGGATGAGCTTGGCCAGGCGGCCGCGATCATCGAGGCGCTGCTGACCGACCCATCCTATCGCCGCTTGGTCTCCCTGCGTGGCGATGTGCAGGAGGTGATGCTCGGCTACTCCGACTCCAACAAGGTCGCCGGGATCTCCACTTCGCAGTGGCAGATCCACCGCGCCCAGCGGGATACGCGGGACCTCGCGGCGCGGTACGGAGTGCGGCTGCGGTTCTTCCATGGTCGCGGCGGCTCCGTCGGGCCGGCGGAGGGCCGACGTACGAAGCGGTGATGGCATTGCCGCACGGCTCGGTCGACGGACGGCTGAAGCTGACCGAGCAGGGCGAGGTGATCAGCGAAGTACGCCCTGCCCGTACTGGCTCGGGACAACCTCGAGTTGCTGCTGGCCGCATCCCTCGAGGCGACCGTGCTGCGCCGTACCACCGGTCCGCTCGATGAACGGGGGCAACGATGGGCCGCGGTCATGGACCAGGTTTCGTCGGCGGCGCACTCTCGCTACCGGCCCTGGTCGAGGACGCCGACCTGCCGGCGTACTTCCAGGCTTCCACCCCGATCGAGGTGCTCGCCGACCTGCACTTCGGCTCTCGACCCGCTCGTCGGCCCGACGGTGGTGTGACGGTCGCGGGACTGCGCGCGATCCCGTGGGCGTTCCTCTGGACCCAGTCCCGGCAGATCATTCCTGGCCGGTTCGGTGTGGGTTCGGGGCTGGCGGCGGCGGGAGAGTCGCAGGCGGTCCTGCGCCAGATGTACGAGGGTTGGCCGTTCTTCCGGGCTTTCCTCAGCGACGTGTCGATGACCTTGGCCAAGACCGACTTGTCCATCGCCACCCGCTACGTCGACCGGCTCGTCGACCCCTCGCTCGCCGACTGTTCGACGTGATCCGCCAGGAGCATGAGCTGACCGTGCCTCGGGTGTTGGCCGTGACGGGGGAATCGGAACTGCTGAGCAGCAATCCGGTCCTGCAGCAGACCCTGCGTATTCGGGACACCTACCTCGAACCGCTGCATCACCTGCAGATCGAACTGCGCTCGGCGACGAGCCGGCGAAAAGGACCCGTTGCTCGCCCGGGCCATCCAACTCACGGTCAAAGGCATCGCCGCCGGCCTACGCAACACCGGCTGATACTTGCCCACGAGTACTCCGGGCAGGACGGCAGCAAGCGGCTCACGTCAGCCACTGTTCAGCAATCCGTTCGCCGGTCTCGCGCAGCAGGGCCTCGGCGTTGGCGATCGAGCGGGCGGTATCGGGCTCGAGGTCCGAGAGCGGATACCCGGCTCGGATCCCCGCCTCGCGCAGTTGCTCCTCGGAAAGGA
>JACCQS010000303.1 GCA_013814015.1 Geodermatophilaceae bacterium
GTGGTGCGCAGGGCGACTGCCCACAGCCGGTCGCGGTGCCGGCGTACCAGTTCGTTGAACGCATCGGGATTTCCCTCGACATGGGCAGCCAGCAGCGCGTTGTCACTCGCGGTGCCCAGCGCCGACGCTTTGCCCTCGGCGCCGACGCGTTTGGTGGCGGCCACGAATGTCGACCCTAGTCGGGAGGGCAGCACGGCCTGACGCGAGAAGGATCTTCGTTCCTGGCCCAACGTCGTCACGGGTCGTCAACTGCACCCTTTGATCGGTCGGAAAGGTGCATCTCGGGTACGGCGTGAACGGCGCTGGCGCTGATCGCGCTTAGGAACCCAGGATGCGGCACTCGGACAGCGCGCCCCGGAAGCCGCCGTTGGAATCGACCAGCCGGATGAACCAGATGATCACGAAGCGCGCGCGTACGGGTTCGGCCAGGGCGACCGAACCGCTGTCCGGGAAGGGATCCAGCCCGCCCACGACCGGATAGCTCTCCAGCGCCGCGTCGGGCGCCGCGCCCACCCGGACTTCGATGGCAGCGCCGGGCAAGTTCGTGGCCAGCTCGATCGAATTGATCGTGCGTTCCTCGCCCAGATCGAAGATCACGCCAACACCGGGCTTCAGATTTCCGAGCTCTGGACTGTTCTGATAAGTCAGCGTCTGCCAGGCCGAGCCAACATCGCCGTCATAGGACAGGCCGACCTCGTCGACATTCTCCGGCTGACCGTCGCCGAATGGGTCGTACACAGCGGCACTGACCGGCGCCAGCGGAAGGGGCGCCGCCGGTTCCTCGGACGCTTGCGTGGCCTCTCCTTCGGTCGGGACGGTATCGCCGCTGGTCGCCGCCGCAGTCGGAACCACGGCGCCCTCATCGCCGTCGGTCACCACCGCACTGAACTGCTTGCCCACGAAGACGCCCAACAGGATCACCAGGATCAGAGCGGCCAGCGGCACGGCATAGAGCAGGATCTTGCGCCGGGTTTGGCTGCCCTCGTGGGCGCCGCCCGCTTCGGGATCGTCGTCGTCGTCGTAGCTGCCCCAGGTCCCGCTGTCGTCGTCCAACCACGGGTCGTAGTCGTCGGCTGAGTATCCGAGCGGAAAGCTGTCCGAGTTCGCGGCCGCGTGGCTGCTCGCGCCACGATCCGAGCCGTCGCGATCCTCGACCAGGTCACGGGTCCCACCGGCGGTCGAACCGCGGGAGGTAGCGCCGGCAGGTGCCGACGCTGCCGCACTCGAAGCGGAACCGCTGAGCGGGATCTCTGAGGTGGTCCGGGCGGCCGTAGTGCCGGTGGCAGCCGACCCGCTTTCGATCCGCTGGGTGCCAGTTGCCTTCGAGGGGCGGTCGGGCGTACCAGCGGCGCCCGCAGCAGCGCCAGCACCCACAGCCGCGGCGGCACCCGGACCGGCAGCGAGCGCTGGGTCGGCGCCAACGACCGGCAACCTGATCAACTGGGTGGGGGGTGCGCCGACAAGGGGCACCGGGATCGATCGGGTTGTTGCCGGACTGTCGGCGCCATCCCGGCCGGACTGGGATGCCCGGCCCGGAGCCGTGTCATGGGACGGGGGCCTGGAATCTGGATCCAGGCCGCCCAGGCGGTCCCCGGTGCGGCCGGCGGTTGGCTCGGTCGTGGACGACGGCCGGGTCCGCGGGCGCAACACGGCAGCGAAGGCGGCAGCGCTGCCCAACTGCCGTACCGGATCCTGGTCCAGGGCCCGTTGACAGAGCACCGCCAGGTCACGTGGAACCCCGCGTGGCACATGCCCGGCCAGATCCGGGTCGTCGGGGTCGGGTTCGTTTCCGGTGAGCGCGGCGTAGAGCAGCGTTCCGAGCTGTTGGATGTCGCCGCGCTCGTCGGCGAACAAGGCTGGTACCGCGGCAACGGTGACAGCTGCGTTGTCGCGTAGCACGACCCGTTCGGCGATGATCCCGCCGATCGGCAGGCCGGCGTGGTGCGCGACGGTGATCGCTTCGGCTACTTCGCCCAACGTCTTGCGGGCGGTGGTCGGGCTCAGCGGGCCGTGGGCGATCAGGGTCTCGGCCAGCGACGTACCGTCGATCCACTCGCACACCACGATCGCGTACTCGCCGTGGTCGACGGCCTCGTAGACCATGCCCAGCGCGGGATGGGCGACGAGGCTCATCTCCAGCGCGCGATCAAGGAACAGTTTCGCCGAGTTTCCGCCAGGCGTGATCACCCGCAGGACGACGTCGCGCTCGGCCAGGGTGTCCCGGGCGCGCCAGGTCTGCACCTTGCCGCCGGCGAAGCGCTCATCGGCCCCGAAGGGCGCGACGAGGGAATACCGCCCCCCGACCGGTGGATCGCCTACCTGCACCTCGCCCGTTCCCTCCGATCTGATTGTCAAGCCTTGCCCTATTGTCTCCCACGTCGCAGACCGGCCACGGTGTCCCGGATCTCGGGCAGCCGAACCAGCCAGAGCGCGATACCCAGCACGATGCCCAGAACGACGCTACCTATGCCGACCGCCACGAGTGAACGCAGCGGGCTGTCCGCGTTCGGTATCACCCAGCCCACCACCAGGTAGGCCGCCCCCACACCCACGGCTGCGAAGCCTGCGACCACCGCGCCGGTGCGCAGGATCCGCCAGGTGTCGACGTGGCCGAACTTGCGGCGCAACAGGGTCTGACCCACCACCGCACCGACACAGAAACTCAACGCATTGACCGCGCCGAGGGCCGGTACGACGTTCTCCGGCTCGACCAACAACGGCACGAGCAGGGCCATCGGGACGCGGACCGCGACCATCACCAGGTTCAACAGGGTCGGCGTACGTGCGTCCTTCATCGCGTAGAAGACCCG
Organism: Geodermatophilaceae bacterium; assembly: GCA_013814015.1. Taxonomy (GTDB): domain Bacteria; phylum Actinomycetota; class Actinomycetes; order Mycobacteriales; family Geodermatophilaceae; genus JACCQS01. The sequence continues at coordinate 2,811 of JACCQS010000303.1, forward strand.
CATGTGCAGCAACGTCAGCGCGAAGGGAACCAGCCCGATCCCGCTCAGCGCCAGCGCGAGACCGACCGTACGAGCCTGACCGACGCCGACCTGACCATGGGCGAAGACCACGATCGCCACATTCGGGCCGAAGACCATGAACAACGCGGCGACCGGGATCAGGCCGAGGTTGGTCAGCCGGGCGCCCAAGGACAGGTCCCGGATCAGGGCGGGGGTGTCCCCGTGCGCGGCGGCCCGGCTCATCCGCGGGTGCAGCGCGGTCAGCAGGGCAACGCCCAGGATGCCGTACGGGAGTTGGAAGAGCAGGTTGGCATTGGCGTAGGCATTGGAGCCCAGCCCGCCCGCGCGGGCGGCGGTGTTGGCGACGTTGCTGAACGCGATCAGGCTGAGCTGGCTCAGGGCGACGTAGCCCAGCACCCAGGCGCCGAGCCGGCCGACCTCGGACAGTCCCGCGCCCCGCCAGTCGCGGCGCAAGCGTACGGGTACCCCGGCCCGCCGCAGCGCCGGAATCAGGACCATGGCCTGCACGGCGATGCCGAGGGTGGTGCCAGCGCCGAGCAGGTAGATCTCGCCTATGCTGATCGTGTCCGGGGTCAGCGGACCGGTCCCCCGGATCATGATGAACAGGAACCCGACGGCGATCACGATCAGGTTGTTGAGCACCGGCGCCCAGGCCGGTGCGCCGAAGACGTTCCGGGTGTTCAGGATCGACGTCGCTACCGCGCCGATGCCGTAGAACACGATCTCTATCAACAGGATTCGGGCGAGCGTGTTGGCCAGTGCGACCTGGGACTCGTCCCCGCGGATGCCGTAGGCAAAGGTAAGGACCGGCGCGGCGATCACGGCCAGCGCGGTGGCGCCGACGACGAGCACCGTGATCAGACTGAGCAGACGTTGGGCGTAGGCAACCCCTTGGTCGGCATCACGCTCCTGGGCGTGCACGAGCAGCGGTACGACGACCGAGGTCAGGACGCCGCCGATGAGCAGTTCGTAGACGATGTTGGGCAAGTTGTTCGCCGTCGTGTACGCATCGCCGACCAGCCCGATCCCGATGGCCGCCGAGAGCACGGCTGCCTTGAGGCCGCCGGTGAGCCGGGACACGGCGGTGGCCACCGCGATCGTGCCGGTTGCCCGCAGCAGCCGCGATCCGGCGGCGCCGGGGAGTTCCCGCTCGTCGGCCGGAGCGGGGATGTAGGTGGTGAGCGACTCCCCGGGCAGGGTCTCCGGGGCCTCGACCTGCCAGGACCGCAGTGGTCTCGGCGGTGGCACCGGCGGCGGATACATGGGAATGTCGCCGGCAGCCGCGGAGGGCGCGTACGGCGATGGCTCGTCGGCCATCGAGGGCGCCGCGGGTGGCAGGACCTCGTCGCGGGGCGCGGAGGGCGCGTACGACGGAACCGGCAGCACGGGCGGAACCGGCGGAACCGGCGGGAGCGCCGCGGGAACGGCCGGCATCAATTGGGGCGGCGGGGGGTCCGGCTGCGGGTCGGGTCCAGAACTGGTCCCCCCCGCGTAGTTCGTCACGGCGAGTTCCTGGCGGTTTTGGCGGAAACCGCCGAACTGGTGGTTTTGGCGGAAACCGCCAGGAATGTCTGCGTCGTCTCCCAGGTCGTGGTGAGGCTGAGCCGGGTTTCGGAGCCAGGCGGGGTCAGCCTCAGACGAGCAGAGTCGACATGGCCTACGTCGTCGGTCACACCGGACTCCGCGGCGGCGGTTGGACAAGGGTCGGTTCGGCGATCCGGCCGCTCGCGGAGTCGACCGGCTCCGCTCCCCCTTCGGCCCGACTGGCCTCGGCTTGCGACCCCGGGAGACCGCGACGGCGGGCCCGCCAGTACTTGACCGAACGCCGGGCGAAGAGCAGGACCAGCAGTGCTGCCGCGCCGAAGGTGATCGCCAGGGCAACCGGGCCGTAGACCGTGCTCTGCACCCGAAGCTGCACCGGCGTGCCCAGTTCGCTGCCGGCAGGGGTGCTGACGCTGGCGATCACTGTGAAGCTGCCCGAGCGCTGCACGTTCGCCGGAACCGCGATGGTTGTCCTGGTCTGTGCCGGCAGCACCTCGACGACGTTGGTCGTGGTGACACCGGGTGCCCCGCGCGGTGCCAGCCGAACCGTCACCTCGACCGGAAACGGATTGTTGTTGAAGACCGTGAGCACCAAAGGTGCGTCGGCGGAGGCCAGACTGTAGGTGCCGTTGGCCGGTGCGACGATGCCGACCGTCGGGGCCAGAGCGCTGACCGCGGCGGCCGCGTCGCGGACCGTGGCTTGGCCGGCTTCGGGAACCGGACCGCGGTTGATGGTGGCCGCCCGCGCGAGCGCCCGGTCGATGGACAGCAGGTCGGTGTCCGGGTCGGCCAGGGCGCTGGCGAAGGCGTCGCGTGCCTGCATGGCGCCGGTCAGCTCTGACAGCTGCGATTGCGGGATCGCGCTTGGCTCCGGGGGCGGGGAGATCACCGTACGAGCGGCCCGCTGGGAGACCGCGGTGTCCAGGCCGGTGGCCTGCTCGGTGCCCAACCACGGTTGTTCGGCAGCCGCGGCCATCAGGGCCTGCGCGGTGCGCGGCTGGAAGTCGCGCCGCGGCGCAATCAGCAGATGTCGGGGTTGGGCCGGTCCGGAGTCGGCGGCCACGACCAGTTCGGCGAGAAAGCGCTGTTCGGTCGTGGCTTGGGCACCCGGCTCGGAAATGTCGGTTTGCAACAGCCTGCTGAGAACGTGGTCCCCTACCAGCGCTGTAATGGATCCGGAGTCCGCCTCGATCGTGCTGACCGGGCCGAGAATCTCCTCCCCCGGCGCATCCACGAAGGTCAGCAACTCGTCGGCAATCAGCCGGCGAATGCCATGCTCGGCCAGCAGGTCCACGACCGCGGGATCGGCGGCTGCACCTGCCGGTGGCCAGGCGACGGTTTCCAACGGTTCGACGCCGAGTACTTCCTCGACCAGCCCACCGGCGCTGCCGTCTGGCAGCAGCCGCTCGACGGCGGCTGCCTGTCCCTGGGAGACCAGAGCGGCAAGATCGGGATCCGCGTAGGGCAAGGACACGACCGGCAGGCTGGCGGCCAGGGCGCGAAGCCGGGTCAGCCAGTTCGCGGCATCGGTGCTGCCGATCGAGGAGGTCTGCTGTTGGCCGGCCACCAGAAGTTGGTAGTCGCCGTTGGCCAGAATCTGTACCTCCTCGAGCAGTGCGGGATCGACGGCGAGAGTCACCGGTCTTGGTGATTGAGCGGAGCCGTCGGGTCCGGATGGGCCCTCGATCGCCGACAGGGCCTGGCCGAGCCGGCCACCAGGACCTAGCGAGTCCGCCAGCTCGGTGCCGGTGAAGACCCCTGCGGCGTTGCGCTCCGGGGTGGCCACCAACGGCCAGAGCCAGGACAACTGGGTCACCGCAGTGGGGGGCTCGGTGAGATAGGGCAGCAGGATCACCTGCTCACCGACTCGACTCTCGGGATCCGAGCCGGCCAGGCCGTTGACGTTGACCAGCAACGGATAGCCCCCACTGGCCGACAGTCCCAGCTCCTCCGGCGTGGTCGTGTAGCTGAACGGCAGCACGCCCGAGCCGGCCAGCGGTCGGGTCAGGTCGACGAAATCAGTACTGGAATCATTGATCTCGACCGGATCGGAGTCGTTGTCGGCCAGATCCGTCCGGCTCTCCAGCGCCGGCCCACGTTGCAGTCGTACGGACAGGTCGCTGATCGGGATGTCGGTGGTGTTCAGCAAGCGACCGCTGACCTCGATCGGGATCCCCGGGACGCTCACCTTCGGGCTGATCGCATCGATGACGATGACCACCGGGCGATCCCCGGGAACGACGTGCGCCGCGGCCGGCGTACTCAGGATGACGGTGCTCAGCAACATCAGAATCGGACCGGCGAGCAGGAAGAGAAAGCGGATCAACGGCATGGACGGACCGCCCAGGCGCGGATCGGAGTCGGTAGGCCCTCTGCTCGCCATTATGCGCACAACGGTCAAGAATCGGGCTCCGGTTCCGCCGTTATGCGCACAACGGCGGGGCAGCGGAGGGTGCGGCGGCTTCACGCGGGATTGGCTCCGTCGATCACGTGGCGATCACGTGACGATCATGCGATGTCTGCGAGCAGGCGCGGCGCCCGCTCGGCGAGAGCCCGTTCGTCGGCGTAGGCAAGCCGCGCCGACAGCTCTTCGAGTGGCACCCAGGCGACTTCGTTGACCTCGATGTCCTCGTCGGACAACGCCCCTCCGACCGCACGCAGCAGGAAGTGGTGAACGGTCTTGTGGATCCTTCGGCCCTCGGCGACGAACCAGAAGTCGATCACCCCGAGAGGCGCGAGGATCTCGCCGATGATGCCGGTCTCTTCGGCGACCTCGCGTACGGCGGTGTCCTCGGGCGACTCGCCGGATTCGATGTGCCCCTTGGGTAGCGACCAGAGCAGCCGACCCTTGCGGTCGATCCGTCCGATCAGCGCGGCGGCCGGTACGTCGCGTTCGGCGTCTACGACGAGCCCGCCGGCCGAGGTCTCGTCGACTCGGCGCAGCCGGCGCGCGGGTCGAGGCGACTTGCCACGGCTGGGCATTGGTCGAGGGTAGCGCGACGGACCGAAACTGCCCGGACGCCTTGTGGGCGAGCCGCCCCCGCGACGCCACCACCCGCCGGGCTGTCACGATCGGGAAGGAGCCCCGACTACCCTGGCCGGTCGTGCCCGAGAAGAGCGATCAGATCAGCGCCGCCCAGCAACGGGCGCTCACCGAAGTGGTCGCGCTGGCTCCGGTGCTCGACGAACTCGCCGAACTGCTCAGCGGGTACGAGGTGCACCTGGTCGGCGGTTCGGTACGCGATGCCCTGCTCGGTCAGCTGGCCGTTCCTGAACCCGGCGGTATGTCCCCGCCCGAGGCCGCGGGCGGCCGGGGCACCGACGCCGGTTCCCGTGCGGACGCCGCGGACCTGGACGTCACCACCGATGCCCGCCCGGCCGATGTCCTGCGGCTGGTCGAGGGCTGGGCCGAGGCGGTCTGGACGACCGGAATCGAGTTCGGCACGGTCGGCGTACAGCGGCATGGTCGCCGGATCGAGATCACCACGTTCCGGGCGGACTCCTACGACCGGAGTTCCCGCAATCCCGAGGTGGCCTTCGGAACCTCGTTGGTCGAGGACCTGGGCCGGCGGGATTTCACGATCAACGCGATGGCCATCTCGCTGGGCGCCGATCCGAGGTTCGCCGACCCGTACGGCGGACTCGCCGACCTGGTGGGCCGGCGACTACGTACCCCGAGGGCTCCCGAGGACTCGCTGGCCGACGACCCGCTGCGGATGATGCGGGCGGTCCGGTTCGTGTCTCAACTCGGTGTGACGCTGGACCCTGCGCTGCTGACGGCGATTACCGTGATGTCCGCTGAGTTGGCCCGGATCACGCCGGAGCGGGTGCAGGCCGAGTTGTCCAAGCTGCTGCTCGGTGCCTGGCCCCGGCGCGGACTGGAGCTGTTCGTCTCGACCGGCCTGGCCGATCGCGTCCTGCCAGAACTTCCCGCCTTGCAAATGGAGATCGACGAGCACCACCAGCACAAGGACGTCTATTCCCACTCGCTGACGGTGCTGGAGCAGGCGATCGCCCAGGAGCCGGCCGGCGAGCCGGACCTGGTGCTGCGGCTGGCGGCGCTGCTGCACGACATCGGCAAGCCGGCGACCCGGCGGCACGAGGCTCGCGGCGGGGTCTCCTTCCACCACCACGAAGTGGTCGGGGCCCGGTTGGTCAAGGCTCGGCTGTCCGCGCTGCGCTATCCCAAGCAGGTGATCGAGGACGTGGCCCGGCTGACGTACCTGCACCTGCGCTTCCACGGGTTCGGCGGGGGGGAGTGGACCGATTCGGCCGTACGCCGCTACGTCACAGACGCCGGTCCGCTGCTGTCCCGGTTGCACAAGTTGGTCCGATCGGACTCGACGACCCGCAACCTTCGGCGGGCCCGTGCGCTGGCCGACTCCTATGACCTGCTCGAACAGCGGATCACCCTCCTGCTGCAGGCCGAGGACCTGGACCGGGTGCGTCCGGACCTCGACGGCAACGCGATCATGAAATTGCTCGGCATCCCGGCCGGACCGCTGGTGGGTAAGGCGTGGCGCTACCTCAAAGAGCTGAGGATGGACCGGGGCCCGCTGTCCCGCGACGAGGCCGAGGCCGAACTGCTCACCTGGTGGGCCAACCAGCCCAAGCCTTGATCCCAGTTCATGACCGTTATGCGCATAACGGCGAGGCGACGGGCCTCAGATCGGACCGTTGTGCGCATAACGGCGAAGTCGCCCCCCTCGGAAGTGACCGTTGTGCGCATAACGGCGACAAAGAGAGGCGGGGCAGGGTGGTCGGTCAGTGCGGGTAGTGGTAGCGGCGGGCGGCCACGGCGTAGCCGACTGCGGCGAGCAGATAGACGATGCCCACCCCGATGAGCACCGGCAGGGCCACCCCGTTGTCCGGCAGCGTCCGGGCACCGATCAGCAGGCCGCTGACGAACGCGAGGTTGTACGTGGTGTCCGACACCGAGAAGACCCGCCCGCGATAAGCGTCGCTGACGTGTTCCTGGAACACCGTGTCGGCGCAGATCTTCACCGCCTGCCCGACTCCGCCGATCAGGAAGCCGGCCACCAGCAACAGCTCTAGTTCGTACGGCGGGCCGAGGGTCACCTCGGTGACTGCCGCGAGGACCAGCAGGCTGACGATCCAGCGCGGCTTGCCGATCCGCCGGGTGACCATCGGAGTGATCGCTGCAGCCAGCAGTGCCCCCGCAGCTCCGATCACCAGGACCTGACCGAGACCGACGATCCCGGCTCGGAAGAAGCCCTCCGGGACGAAGTAGTTGCGGTAGAGCAGCAGCGTCGCCAGGGTCAGGATGCCGTACACCGCGCGGTGGACTGCCAGGACGGCCAGCGCTCCGACTGCCGGCGGGTGGGCGGCGATGTGCCGCATTCCGGCTACCAGTCCGATGACCACATCCCGGGCCGTCGATCGGGCATGCCCCTCTACTGTGTCCGGGCCGAGGTAGGTGCCGGCGAACCCGCGGGCGAACGTCGCGGCGGCAAGGTACCCGACCGTGGAGGACGCCGCGAGTACGCCGTACCCGCTGTTGTTCTCCCCCACCAGCTGCAGAAGACCAAGCGCCGCACCGGCCCCGGCGACGGCAGCCACCGTGCCAAGGGTCGTGGTCAGGGCGTTCGCCGTGACCAGATCGTCTTCCTCGGCGACGTGTGGAAGGGCCGCCGACAGCGCCGAGAGCACGAATCGGTTGACTGCCAGGACGGTCAGGGCCGCCAGATAGAGCCACGTCCCGCCGACGCCGGCGACCAGCAGCCCGGCAACCGCGAGCACCTGGGCGCTGCGCAGCAGGTTCGCGACGAGCAGGACATTGCGCCTGGTCCACCGATCGAGCAGCACCCCGGCGAAGGGACCGACCAGGGAGTACGGCAGTAGCAGGATCGCGAAGCCCGCGGCGACATCGGCCGGGGTCGCGGCCCGCTCGGGATTGAACAACACCGCACCGGCCAACGAGGCTTGAAAGATCCCGTCCGCGAACTGCCCCGACAGCCGGGTCCCGAGCAGCCGACGGAAGTCCCCGCGACGCACCAGTCCGCGGACGACATGGCGGCTGGCGGTAGACACGGTCGGCACGGTCGCCCAGCGTACGGACCCGTCGCGGGCCGAGCGGCACGCCGTGCATGCACAGCCGGCGGGAAGTGCGCCGCCCCGGACGCCCCAACGTAGTGATCTTGACCCTTTTGTCGGTTCTCGGGCCCGTTGCACGGCGTGTCCCCACCACAAGGTCAAGATCACCGGAAAAGTGAACCCGCCGTATCGAGCGGTATTGGGGCACACTGGTTGCCGATGAGTTCTTCGCCGCCTCCGGACCACGACCGTCAGCCAACGACTGCCCATCTCGGCTGGGCGTCAGGCGCCGGGCAGGACGTCGTTCCCGGATCGCTGCTGATCGCCATGCCGGTGCTTGCCGACTCGAACTTCAGCCACACCGTGGTCTTCCTGCTCGAACATTCCGCCGACGGCACCGTCGGCGTGGTCCTGAACCGGCCCAGTGAGGTCAGGTTGGAGCACGTGCTGCCGACCTGGGCTGCCCTGGCCACCGGGTCGGAGGTCTTCCATGTCGGAGGTCCGTGCCAGACCGACGCCGCGCTGTGCCTGGCCAGGGGTGACCTGCTCGACGCCCGCGCCGGCATCGACGGCGGCCGCAGCGAGCTCGCCGCGGTCGGGCTCAAGCCCGCCGGGACCGGGATCTTTCTCGCCGACCTCGATATCGAACCGGTTCCCTCCGCACAGCTGATCAACGACATCCGGGTCTTCGCGGGGTACGCCGGATGGTCGGCCGGGCAACTGTCGGCCGAGATCGCCGAGGGCGCCTGGCTGTGCCTGCCCTCGCTGCCCGAGGATGTCTTCACGCCCACGCCGACGACCTTGTGGCGCAGTGTGTTGTCCCGCCAGCGCGGACCCCTTGGCATCCTGCGCAGCGCGCCGGAGGATCCAGCACTGAACTAGCTGCCAGCGGTCCTGCCAGCGATCTGGGTACGAGGGCGCCGCGGCGCCGATCGAGGAGGGCACGATGGCCACCGGAATCTCCGACGACATGATCATGATGTACGTGATCCACGACGCGTTGCGGCGCGACCTGGAACACCTGACCAGAGCGGTCGAGACCGGGGACCTGGTCGACCCGCAACGCCGGCAATCGGCCAACGACGGCTGGGAGCTGTTCAAGTACCAGCTGCATCACCACCACACTGGTGAGGACATCGCGCTGTGGCCCAAGGTCCGGCCCCGCCTCGCCGGTCGCCCGGACGATCTGGCGCTGCTCGATGAGATGGAGGCCGAGCATGTACGAATCGGTCCGCTCATCGAGGAGATCGACTCGGCGGCTGCCGATCCGGAGTCCGGTAGGGACCGACTGCCGCAGGCCACGGCGGTCTTCCGGCAGGAACTCGCCGACCATCTCGGTCATGAGGAGCGCGAGGCCGTACCCGTGGTTGAGTCAGTGATGACTCCCAAGGACTGGAAGGAGTTCTCCCGGAGCCAGCAGAAGTCACTGGGCGGAATCAAGGGTGCGGCGGAGTTCTTCCCGTGCATCCTGTCCGGAGCCGATCCCGAGCGGGGCTCCCAGGCGCTGAGCATCTTTCCGCCGCCGCTGCGGTTGCTGATCCGTCGGGTGTGGCAACCGCGTCACGCCAAGCGAAGGCTGTGGAACTGATCGGCCGCCCGATCGGCGAGTCGGTTGCCATCCCTGGCCGGGTCTGCGGTAGAACAGACCCAGTCGGGTGGAGCGGCTTGGGGAAGAAGCCGCTC